>NZ_JBUOIV010000012.1:0-108366 GCF_055467485.1 Desulfosarcina sp.
GGCGGACATCGCGGTCATCCGCGGCAACGCTTCGGAAGTCCTCGCCCTGGCCGACGCCGATGTAAGAACCCGGGGCGTGGATTCCTCCCTCGCCATCTCCGAAGCGATCGCCGAGGCCGCGCTGGCGGCGATCGCCGGCGGCGATGCCGGCCAGAAGACTCTCTCGCTCTACCCCCGGCGCGTCGAGGAGAGCTGGCTCAAGGCCGAAATCTACGAAGGCCGCAATTTCGCCCAGGCCCTGGCCAAAAAAATGCCCGCCAAACTGATCCATCTGGGCGCCCAGTACATCAGCGGCGGCCGCGGCCTGATCGACCCGCTGCGGCACCGGGAGGACTGCCGCACCCTGAAGCCCGCCGCCAAAGCACCCGCGGTCCAGCCCCAAGCCGAAGCCAAGCCCCACTACGACGGGGTCCTCTACGTGGACAAGCTCACCGGCGTTTACCTCTCCAAGACCCTGCACCGCGAGGACGAGCCCTGCCATTTGATCGTCCACGACACCGGGCTGTGCGTCACCACCTGCTACGAAACCTACGCCAGCCCCTGCACGCGCTTCTGCCCGGCCCAGGTCTACGAAATCGAGAGCGACGAAAAGACCGGCCGCCGCCACCTCAAGCTCAACCCCTCCAACTGCCTGCATTGCAAGACCTGCGACATCAAGGACCCCTTCCACAACGTCACCTGGACCTGTCCGGAGGGCGGCGAGGGGCCCAATTATAAACAGGCCTGACCGGTTCAGGCCGCATCAACAGGAGAAAGTCAGACCATGGACAGCCGTACCCATTTTGACGTAATCATCGTCGGTGGTGGCATTATGGGATCCACTACCGCCTTTTACCTGACCCGCAAGGATCCGTCACTCAAGGTGGCGGTCATCGAGCGGGACCTGGCCTATACCCGGGCCTCCACCACCTTGTCCATGGTCAACGCCAGGATCCAGTTCAGCCTGAAGCAGAATGTCCAGATTTCCCAGTACGCCTTCGAGGTGCTGGAATGCTTTGAAGAGGAGATGACCCTGGCTGGCAACCGCCCCAGCATCGCCTATCACCGCGAGGGCAACCTTTTTCTTCATGGAGAACCCGCGGCAGCCGATGCCAAAGCGGCCATGGCGATGCAACAGGGCCTGGGGTGTCAGGTCCAATGGTGGTCACCGGACGAGATCAAGGCCCATTATCCCCTGTATGCGACCGATGGGTTCGCCGGCGGGACCTTCGGTGCCCAGGACGGCCATTTCGACGCCTACGCCGTACTCATGGGTTACAAGGCCAATGCCAGGGCCCAAGGGGCCGTTTATATCGAGGACGAGGTGACCGAACTGGTGGTCGACAACCGCCAGGTCACCGGCGTGAAGACCGCCTCCGGTGCCACCCATGCATCTGCCGTCGTGGTCAACTGCGCCGGCGCCTGGTGCACTGAATTGGCTGCTACCGCCGGGGTGGCACTGCCTGTGAACCCGGTCAAGCGCCAGTGCTTTTGCCTGGACCCGGCCGTCAAGCCCGACGGCCCGTTGCCCCTTACCGTCCTTCCGTCCGGGCTCTACTTCAGGACGGAAACCGGCGGTATGGTGCTGCTGGGCAAATCCATGGATGACGATCCGGTCGGTTTCAACTTCACCTGGGATCAGAACCGGTTCATGGACCTTCTGTGGCCGGAACTGGCTGAATTCGTTCCGGCCTTTGAACGGCTGAAGCTGGTACGGGGCTGGGCGGGACTGTATGCGGTCAACACCTTGGACCACAACGCGATCCTCGGCGAATGGCCTGAAATAAAGGGTTTTTACCTGGCCAACGGTTTCTCCGGTCACGGCCTGCAGCAGGGGCCGGCAGTGGGCCGTTACATGAGTGAATTGATCACCGGTGAGACGCCGACGCTGGATCTGTCCATCTTCAATCCCCAGCGTATACTCGATGGCAAGCCGCTGACCGAAGGGGGGATCGTCTGATGGAGACTCCAATTGCCGGCGATATCGTCCGGAAAAAAATCCGTGAAAGCCGGCTGGCCAGCGTGGGGCTGGCCTCTATCCGTGAGCTGAACCGGCTGGTGGGTGCAATCGAAGCCGCCTCCGGGCAGCGGTTTATCCGCATGGAAATGGGCATCCCCGGTATGGCCCCGCCGGAGATTGCCGTGGAAGGAGAGATAGCTGCCCTTAAAACTGGTGTGGGCGCCATCTACCCGCCTTTTGATGGCATCCCCATCCTGAAGACCGAAATCGCCCGTTTCGTGAAGCAATTCTTGGACGTCGATGTGCAGCCGGCCCACTGCCTGCCCACCGTAGGATCCATGCAGGGGTGCTTTCTTTCCATGATGATGGCCGGCCGCCGGATCGAGGAAAAGAACGGCATCCTGTTCGTCGACCCGGGATTTCCCGTGAACAAGAAGCAGGCCCAGGTGCTGGGGTTGCCCCGGGAGAGTTTCGACGTGTACGATTTCCGGGGGGACCGGCTTCGGGACAAGCTGGAATCCCACCTGTCGTCGGGTCGGATCGGTGCGCTGATGTACTCCAACCCCAACAATCCCGCCTGGATCTGCTTCACGGAGAAAGAGCTGGGCATCATTGGTGAGCTGTGCACGACCTACGATGTCATCGCCCTGGAGGACCTGGCTTACTTCGGCATGGATTTCAGGCAGGACACCTCCCGGCCGGGCGTGCCGCCTTTCATTCCCACGGTGGCCCGCTATACGGATAATTTTATCTTGCTGATCTCCAGCTCCAAATCCTTCAGCCTGGCTGGCCAGCGCATCGGCATGACGGCCATTTCCGATCGTCTGTTCGAATCCACCGGCGACGGCCTCGCACACTGGTTCGGCACCGACCGCTTCGGTTACGCCTATATTTTTGGTGGCATGTATTCCCTGAGTGCCGGTGTATGCCACAGCACCCAGTATGGTCTGGCCAAACTGCTGGAGGCGGTCAACGACGGCAAATACAATTTTGTCGAGGCGGTTAAAGAATATGGCGATCGCGCCCGATCGATGAAGCGCCTGTTCACCCAAAACGGCTTTTCGCTGGTCTACGACATGGACGAGGATCAGCCCCTGGCCGACGGTTTTTATTTTACTGTCGCCTATCCCGGTTTCACCGGTGTTGAGCTGGTGGAGGAACTGCTCTACTACGGCATCAGTGCCATTTCCCTTGAAACCACCGGCAGCAGCCGTACCGAAGGCATCCGGGCCTGCGTTTCACTGACCGGTAAAGCGCGTTTCGGTGAACTGGAAGCGCGTCTCAGACGCTTCGATGCCGACCACAAAGAAGGCCTGCGGGCTATCGATTAGCACTGTAGATGTCTGAGGTTCCTGTTTCATCGGGACCGAATAGGTTGTTGCCCCGCTCCGTGGTATTTCGATTCCGATTCGATTTCCACCGGCGTCCACCTTTCTGCCTTGAACTTTCCGCTTCTCTGCTCGCCCCCTCTACAGCCGTCCCTCCTCTACGGCATGGCAGGCGACAATGGACTCATTTTCCACGCTTCGTGCCTCAGGGATCTCTTCTTTGCAGCGCTGGTCGGCGTGAACGCAGCGGCCGTGGAACACACATCCGCTGGGCAGGTCGATGGGCGTGGGCACTTCGCCTTTGAGCCGGATGTGGCCGGCTTTCTTGCGGCCCAGTTTGGGAATGGCGGAGAGCAGGGCCTGGGTGTAGGGGTGCCGGGGGTTCTTGAAAAGGGTTCTGGCCGGGGAGAGTTCGCACAGCGTGCCCAGGTACATGACTGCCACCCGGGTGCTGATATGCTCTACCACCGAGAGGTCGTGGGTGATGAACATGTAGGTGAGTCCCCGCTGGTCCTGGGCATCCATGAGCAGGTTGAGGATCTGGGCCTGGATGGAGACGTCCAGGGCGGACACGGGCTCGTCGGCCACGATGAACTCGGGATCCACCATCAGGGCCCGGGCGATGCTGATGCGTTGTCGCTGCCCGCCGGAAAATTCGTGGGGATATCGACTGGCCCATTTGGGATCGACGCCGACTTGGGACATGACCTCGGCCACCCGGTCTTTCACCTGGACCGCCGATATGGACGGATTATGAAATACCACCGGCTCTTCCAGGGTCTGCATAACGGTTTTCCGTGGATTCAGGGACGCGTAAGGATCCTGGAAAATCATCTGCATGTTGCGGCGAAAGGGCAGCATCTGCTGGGCGTTCTTGTTGTCGATGCGCTCTCCCCGATAGAGGATTCTGCCGCTGTTGGGCGGATAGATGCCCAGGGTGGTGCGGGCCAGGGTCGACTTGCCGCAGCCGCTCTCACCCACCACGCTGAAGGTTTCGCCGGGGGCGATGGTGAAGCTCACGTTGTTCACCGCCTTGACGGTGGTGCGCCGATGCCTGAGTTTGCCCTTTTCAAATCGCAGCCGGTCCAGCAGGCCACCGGAGATATCGAAATGCTTGACCACCTGTTTAAGGGCCAGCAGGCCGTTTTCATCGCTTTTCATCGGGTTGGGTTGCTCGCTCGTCATCTTTTTCCCATGCTGGGGTCGGGTTTTACCATGTGACAGGCCACTATTCGTTGCCGGTGGTCCACAGGAATGAACGGCGGCTCCTGATTGCGGCAGATGGCTTCGCAAAGGGGACAGCGGGGGTTGAAGGCGCATCCGGGCGGGATGTCGGTCAACGTGGGCATCATCCCGGGGATCTGGTTCAGGCGGGCACCGGGTTGCAGGCTGCCGGGCAACGCCTTGATCAACCCCTGCGTATATGGATGCTTCGGATCGTTGACCACCTGTTCCGTCGGTCCCGATTCGACAATTTTACCGGCATACATGACGGCGATCTTTTCGGTCACCTGGGACACCACCCCCAGGTCGTGGGTGATCAGGATCAGCCCCGTATCCTCCGACTCGCACAACTGCTGCAGCAGATCCATGATTTCGGCCTGGATGGTCACGTCCAGCGCCGTGGTGGGCTCGTCGGCGATGATGATTTCCGGGTCGGTGATCAGGGCGATGGCAATGACGATGCGCTGCCGCATGCCGCCGGAAAATTCGTGGGGATACTGGGCCAGGCGTTTTTCCGGTGAGGGAATCTGCACCTTTTTCAACTTTTCCAAGGCGATCGCCTCTGCCTCGGCCCGGGTGATACTGCGGTGGGCCAACAGGGTCTCCACCATCTGGGTGCCGATGGTCAGCACCGGGTTGAGGGTCATCATGGGATCCTGAAAGATCATGCTGATGTGATTGCCCCGAATTTCACGCATGGCTTCTTCGGAAAGTGACGCCAGGTCCGTTCCATTGAACATCACCCGGCCGCCGGAGATGAAACCCGGCTTGCTGATCAAGTTGATGATCGCAAAGCCGGTGACCGATTTGCCGGCCCCGCTTTCGCCGACCAGGCCCATGCGCTCGCCCTTGTTCAGGTTGAAGCTGATGCCGTTGATGGCGGTCAGGTCTCCGAACCGCAGGCCGAATTTGACTTCGAGGTCGTTGACTTCCAGTAAGTGTGACATAACCAGGTCCAGTTTTAAGTCTTCAGCCCTTGTACAGCTTGGGGTTGAGTACGTCTCTCAGCCAATCCCCGAGCAGATTGATCACCAGTACCAACAGTACCAGAAATATTCCCGGGAACAGGGTGATCCACCAGGATCCGGAAAAGATATACTCGAAGCCGGAGCGGATCAACGAACCTAATGAGGGCTTGGTTACCGGCATGCCCAAGCCTAAAAAGGAGAGGGCCGCCTCGCTCATGATGGCGTTGGCCACCTGGATGGTCGAGATGACCAGCACCGAGGTCATGGTGTTGGGCAGCACGTGGCGAAACATGATCCGCCAGCGGTTCAGCCCGATCACACGAGCGGCCTCCACGTATTCCTTGTTCTTTTCCCCCATGACCGATGCCCGCACGGTCCGGGCATACACCGGCCATTCCGCCAGGCCGATGATGACGATGAGCAGGGGCACGGCCAGGTCTTCGTAGCGGCCGATGCCGAAGGCCAGTTGGAAGATGGCACTGATGAAGATCGCCACCATGAGATAGGGAAAGGAGAGCTGGATGTCGGCAATGCGCATGAGCACGGCGTCGATTTTTCCCCCTAAATATCCGGCCAGCAGGCCGACGACGACGCCGAGGAATCCCTGCAAAATTACTGCCCCGCAACCGATGAGTATGGAGAGGCGCAGACCGTAGATCATGGTGCTGAGCAGGTCTCGCCCCTGGATGTCGGTGCCCAGCAGGAAGGCCGCTTCACCGGCCTGCGTCCACGACGGCGGCAATTCCGAGTTCATGATGTCGATATTGGCCGGGTCGTAGGGATCGTAGGGCGAAACCACCGGCGCCAGCAGGCCGGTCGCCAACAGGGCCAGCAGGACCGCCAGGCTGAAGATGGCGGTTTTGTCCTGTTTGAAGCTGAACAGCAGATAGGATGCCTTGAATCGTTGCCAGGTTCGGTTCATTTTCTTCCCGCAATCCGGATGGTGGGATTCACCAGCCCGTAAATGATATCCACCACGGTGTTGACCACCACGAAAACGGCCCCCACCACCATCAGGTAGGCCACCAGCAGGGAGATGTCCGATCGCTCGACGGCCTCTAAAAACATGAAACCCATGCCCTGCCATTGAAAAACGGTTTCGGTGAGGATGGTAAAGGCGAACATGATGCCGATCTGGACGCCGAACACGGTGATCACCGGCAAGAGGGTGTTTTTAAAGGCGTGGATAAACCAGATGCGTTTGCGCTGAAGGCCCTTGGCCCAGGCAAACTTGATATACTCGGTCTCCAGGACCTCCATCATTTCCGACCGGATCAGGCGGATGAACAGCGGCAGCATGATCGAGGCCAGGGAAAAGCTGGGCAGGATCAGGTGCATGATGCCGTCGACGGTGAAAAAGCCGCTTTCCCATCCGCCCAGGTTGACGGTTTCCCCACGCCCGTAGGAGGGCAGCCAATTCAGCTCAACCGAGAAAATGTAGATCAGAACGATGGCTGTGAGAAACACCGGTACCGACACCCCCAGGGTGGAAAACGCCATGGTGAACCGGGAGAAGGCGCTGCGCGGGTAAATGGCCGAAAAAACGCCGATGGGCAGGGAGATGAAGATGATGATCAGCGCTGCAGCGAAAACCAGTTCGAGAGTGGCCGGGGCCTTGGCGGCGATGACCGCCAGGGCGGGTTTTTTGTGGAAAAAGGACAGGCCCAGGTCCCCCTGGACGGCATTTTTGGCGAACCGGACGTATTGGGTGACAAACGGATCGTTGAGACCCAGCTTGTCTCTCAGGGCCTCCCGTTCGGCCGGGGTAACCCGCTCGCCCACCATGTCGCGGACCGGGTCGCCGATCTCGCTTTTAATGGAAAACCCCACCAGGCTGATGATCAGCATGACGAAGAGTGCCTGGGTGACTCGTCTGACGACGAAGGCAAACATAGTCTTTGAAGTTCCCTTTAACCGAGGTAAACATGGAAACGGTATCTTGCGGCCCAGGCCGGCGTTTTCGGGGTTTCGCAATCCTCGACGTAGCGCTGCTACGCCTGCGGGTTCGAAAACCCTGGGGCCTTGACCTGAACCACAAGCTACTGTTTCTTCTGCAGTTAATCATGAGTGGGGGGCCGTGTAGATCATTCTCCGGGTGTCCCCCCCACTGTGGTTGTTCAGATCGTCCGGTTTGACTATTTAACCACGATGTCCCCGAAATAGGGGAAGTTCATGGTGTTGATGATCGGCGCCACATCCACGTTTTTCTTGGCTCCGTAGGAGTGGTTCTGCCAGTGGAAGGGTATGAAGGCGGCATCGTCGTAAAGGATCTGCTCGATCTGCTGCAGCATGGCCGCACGCTTGTTCAGGTCGGTTTCACTCTGGGCGGCCAAGGTCAGCCGGTCCACTTCCGGGTTGCAGTAGTTGCCGCTGTTGTATTGCCCGTAGCCGGTCTCCTTGTTGGGGCACATGACCAGGAATTCGGAAAAGTTGCCCGAATCTTCCGTGTCCGAGTGCCAGCCGATCATCTGGATGTCAGCCACCTGAGCGTCGAATTCATCCCAGTACTGGGCCTTGGGCATGGTTTTCAAATTGACTTTAATATTGATCTTGGCCAGCATACCCACCACGGCTTCGGCGATCTTCTCATCGTTGACATAACGGTTGTTGGGGGCGATCATGGTGCATTCGAAACCGTTGGCGAACCCGGCTTCCCTCATCAGGGATTTGGCCTTGTTCAGGTCGTAGCGCGGGGTGAGGCCGGGGTTGTAACCGGCATAGCCTTTGGGGCTCTGCTGGCCGGCCGGGGTGGCGGTGCCCTTCATGATCTTCTTGACGATGCCTTCGTTGTTGATGGCGTACGCGATGGCCTGGCGGACCTTGGCCACCCGGAATTCGGGTCGCCGTTTCTGGTTGAGCTGCACGGTGATGATGCGGCCGCCGGGATAGGTGAACAGATTCACCTTGGGGTCTTTTTCGATGCGTTTAAAATCCTGGGGGGGCACCGGGGAGATGAAGTCCACGTCACCGGAAAGCAGGGCCGCCACGCGGGTGGCGTCTTCCTTGATGGGGGTCAGCACGATGCGGTCCACGTTGCCCGGCGAGGCGGTGTCCCAGTAATCGGCAAAGCGGTCCATGACCATCTTCACACCCTGCTCGCGCTCGGCCACCGTGTAGGGGCCGGTGCCGGATTCGTTGGCCAGGGCGAATGAGGGGCCGATTTTGACGATGGCATCCTTGGGCTGTCCAGAGGCGTCGTTGCCGCTGTAGAACTCACTGTCCATCGGAAAGATGTAAGTGCACATGCGCAGCAGCAGGGCATAGGGTTTTTTGGTTTTGATGTCGATGGTGTAGTCGTTGATGATCTGTGCTTCGGTAAAGAGCTCGAAAAGGCCCTTGAAGTCCACGCTCTTTTTCAGCCGTTCCAGGGTGAACTTGACATCCTTGGCCGAAAACGTGTTGCCGCTGTGAAACTTAACCCCTTCACGCAGAAAAAAGCGCATGGTCAGATCATCGATGCGCTCCCAGCGGGTGGCCAGGCGCGGTTCGATGGACATGTCCTGGGCATAGCGGACCAGCGGATCGAATACCCAGTGGGAATACTGCAGCATGCCGCCGGAAAGCTGTACGTGGGGATCGAGGGACACCGGGTCGGCATCCAGTCCCACTTTTAAAGTGGCGGCACCGGCAAGGGTCCCAACGCCGAAAAGCAAGGCAAGGGTCAGGGTTACAACAAGACATTTCTTCATTTAGTTCCTCCTCCTGGTTGTGGTGATGATGGCAACCGTGCACCGGGTAATGCCTGCGGTTGACCGTTATTTTTATGGCTCCCGTTTGTCCATTCGATCGGCCCCTCTCCATCAGATGAAAAACGGTCGATCAACGCCCGTGATGACGGCCGGATCGTTCGGGATTGTCCATATGCGCCGTGAATGCCTCGGCATATCCATAGGACGTGAACAGCTGGATGAAGTAGCGGATCAGACTGTCAGGATAGTTATTCATCAGTTGTGGGTCGATGGCGCTGCGGCACAATTGGGTTTCTTTTCTGAAAAGTTCGATCATGGATGGTGAATCGGAGGAAAAACCCTGCAGATTGACCTGGTCGTGGGTGGAATCGTAGTTATGGCTTTTCTTCCCAAAAAAAAACACTTTCGGATCGTCGCGGTCGTCGCCCTGGATCATGTAGTCGAACCAGGGACAGCGTTCCATGATCCAGGTGCGGTGCTGATCCGGGTTGGCCCGAATGGCGGCCACGGCATTGGCGAAAAAACGCAGCGCCAGCTCGGGTTGGTTCCCTTGTTTTGCATCCATGACCTTTTGGACATACTCTTCCAGGCAATGCCGGCAGATATAGGTTTCGAACCGGGTCCCTGCGTCACAGCTCATTTGAAAGATCGCCTTGCGCTCTTTGAACAGGGCGCTGGTAAAGGAATGGTAAAAACTTTTATCCGGCGGATCGTTTTCGTTTGTGTCGACCTTGCGGCCCAAATAGAGTTCATCGGGCATGAACAGGACCGAGGGCGCTTCTTTCACCAGTATCTTGGTGCCGCCCCTGCGCTCCATTGGCGACAGCAGCAGTTTGACGTGAATGTCGTCATACAGCGATAGGGTGTTCCCCTGAATTTTGCGTTTTCGGTTGTTCTCCAATATTTCGGGTATGTCCGGTTCGTCCAGGGCTTGATAGTCATATCCGGCCAGGACCGTGTTGATCTCTTCGATGGAATAGTTCAGGGCCAGCATGATGGAAGCGATCTTGTCTTTTCCCGGCCGGTTGATATTGTCGTTGATCAGCTTGGTCAGGTAGGTGTGTGAAATCCCGGATGTTTTGCTGATGGTGTTCAGCTTGAGACCACTGTCATTGATAATACCGCGGATGATGTTTTCAAAAATACGCATGATGGGTTGGGGGATAACGGGTTGCCGGAGTTGTCGCGCGACAGCAATGGTGAAACGGATATAACCAAATTGTATCAAAGATGCAATAATTTTTTAATTCGAGTTGGAAAGAAAATAAAACAATAGGAAAAAAATGAAAAAAAGCTAAAGTTGAGCCCGGAGGATGCCGATAATAACTTTACAGCGGCACATCGGGGGATTGCTGCTGAATAGCGTTACTTCCTCTTCTTTCATCCAACTCCTTCTGCCTGCGGGGCGGTCTTTTGACCGCCCCGCTCTTTTTTAAGGTACGCGCCTGCCCCGGCGCCGGCTACAGGTCCCTTTTGGTTCTTACCAGGGTATAGAGCAACTGGATCGGTTTGCCCTGTCTTCCGGGCTTTTTATCGATAATCACCTTCCAGGAGGAATGTTCCTCCAGTTTCCACATCATTTCGTGGATCTTTGCCAGGGCGCCGTCCGCATCACCACCGGCGGTGTTGATGGTTTCAGATTCCTGGAAAGATACGTCTTCGTTTTCATTCGTCCCCGGGCCAAGCCCCACCAAAACGGATCCCTCCCCGATATCCACCAGTGCACGGTTGATCGCCGACGACAACCGGGGGGCGATGGGTGACAGCTCCATGTGAATCAGTTTTGACAGTTCATACGGGGTCATTTAATCTCAAACTCCTATGGATGGTATACATGGGGCTGACCGGCTACAGAATGGCCAGCAGGCCGTAGATATCTTCCTTGCGGGCGTAAAAATCGGACATGATACGGTTAACGTTCGCTTCTGACAGGCCGAGCAGGTTGCAGACCCGGTCATAGTGGACGTAGTGGCCGCAAAACAGCTCTCCGTTAATGCCGGACATCGAACACATGCTGTCGGCAAGGTAGACCATGGCGACCTCTTTAGCAATGTCGGTCACCTCGTCTGTCAGGTGGTGGTCTTTAATGGTGCCGGCCAGCGCCTGGCTGAAGTTCCACTTCTCGGCGATTCGCCCTCCGAGATGGGCATGATCGATGCCCAGTACGTGGCGTTCGGCCTCCACCAGGCTCCGGCCGTCGATCTCCATGGTTTTGCGAATGATTGCAAAAGTTTCACCCATGTGCCGGTCGAGAATGATCACGCCGATGTCCTTGAGCAGCGCCGCCGTGAAAACAGTGTGTCTTTCCGGGGCCCTTATGGTTTCGGCAATGGCGCTGGCCATAAGGGCGCAGGAGACGGACTGCTTCCACAGCTGGCCCTCCTCGAGGCCATACCCCTGGTGCGCGGATTTCAGCGGTTTGGTCACACTGTTGAGCAGCACCATTTCAACCACCCGTTTCAATCCCAAAAGAACCACGGCGTCATGCACCGAGTCTACTTTTTTCTTGAACCCGAAGGCAGCTGAGTTCGCCAGCTTGAGCAAGTTTGCGGTTACCAGGGGTTCGTAAGTGATCAACTCGGTAATCTCAGAAACGGGAACATCCGGGTCGTCAACCAGATCCATGAGTTGATGGATCACCTGGGGTACCGGCTCAATCCTTTCGCTTTCCTCCAATAATCGATCAAGTGTCGGCATGGCACGTACTCCTTTTTTCTAATCACTACCCTTTTTTGACCATGAGTTCAAGCCAATGAACCCTGCATGTATACCCGACCATGACGTTCGGCCGCCGTGATTCCAGGCAACGATGCAGCCGTGCGGGACGGCCGTACCCCCTGATCATAAAAAAGGCAGCGCTGCCAGCCGGAAAATTATAGCCGTCATTTTCCTGGAAAACCAGCTGCGATATTATGCCACCGGCATTCTTTACTCAATCTTTACATGCACGTTACCCAACCTTCATCAACCGTCCTTAATTTACCAGTCGCCAATTCCTATCATTGAAGATGGCGGCTGATGAAATGATTCCCCGGGCTTGCCGCTAATTGTGACCAACGGATCAGGCAGGCGTCGGGCTGATCCGCCGGGCAATTCAACCTGAATGCAAGGATTTGTTTTTGGCGCATCGGTGTTGAGCAGGGTTGACCGGATGGTTAATCTGTCAGGATACAGGGCCGACAGCGACTCACGGCCAGGCGTCGACAGTCCCGTTATTGGCGATGAATCAATCATGATGTCAACCGGTTGATTAAAACGAAGCGATCAGCCGGGCTGATGGGTTAATGAAGCGGGTGGGTTCACAATCGAGGCGAACAGGATCATGATCGACGATACGCCATACATCATTATAGACAACCAGAAAGCAGCCCCCCTTCACCGGGTGACAACGTCAGGTTCGACTTCTGCTGAAAAGCCAAACCGGAATGATCGACCCTTCGGGGTTGTTGACCGGGTCACCATTTCCAAAGCGGCCAGGGAAAAATACCGGCAATCGCAGACCTCGATCGACGCTCACTCCGCGGCATTCACGCCTTCCTCTGAAAAACTGCGTGTCCCAACCATTCCCCTGTTGGCTGGTTCGCCGAAAAGACCCAGCTGACCCGTATCTTCAATCCGGGCAGAATCCAGACAATGGGGTATGCTGCCATCACCTGGCAGAGCCTTGCGCGCGGTTTGCCGATAGGCGTCAAGGCCTCGCCTCTCTTCCCTTTCCACGATGTAAAAAGAGCTGACACGATTCATGGCATAAAACGCCTTCCGTTCTCCCTAAAAGATTAAAAATTATCAATAAAACAGTTAGATACCTTTGAAATCACCCTTGGCACAACCATTGCTGATCGAGTCTGCAAAAGCGTATGGTTGCCATGACGTTTGTTGCCTGACAACAGAAAGGAGATGGCCATGACCAAAAAAGCAGGCATTGGGGATTACGTACCCGGAAAATATGCCAAGCGAAAACCCGGCACCGAAGCACGGGTGGGGCATTATGTTCGCATTTGGGAAAGCCGAAAGCTGGTTCAGGAAGAAGCGGAGAGGACGGCCGCCGTACCTCCCGAGCTGGCCCCCTGCATTACCTTTTCCCGGAAAATCGGCGTCGGTGCATTGGAGATTGCCGACATGGTGGCCCAGAAGCTGGGATACCTTGTGGCGGACCGGGAATTGATCGAGCGAATCGCCAACCAGTCCAACATCAGCGAAACGGCCGTCGCCTATTTCGACGAGCGATTCCCGGGATACGTGAACCGGACCTTTAAATACCTGTTCGGGGAGAAGGCGTTTATCGACAGCGACTATTCAAGGCACCTGATGGGTGCCGTTTTTGCCATTGCCGGTTTGGAGCCGACGGTATTCGTCGGCCGTGGCGCCCATCTGATTCTTCCCCGGGAGCGGGTGCTGGCCGTTCGCTGCATTGGCTCCGACGAATACCGGGCCAAACGAATTGCCGATATCATGCGCATCAGCAAGGCGGAAGCCAGAAAGAAATTGTCCGGCATCGATAAGGAGCAGGCGCTTTTCTTTAAAAAAGTATTCGGTAAAAAAGCGGCGACTCCATATGAATTCGACATGGTGATGAACCTGGATCATTTTGCCAATCCAGGGGATGTGGCCGACATCGTCGCTCTGGCATTCAACAAAAAATTCAAGCCCACGGTTTGATTGGCGCCCGCAAGGCAGATCGGACAACCATGACGGCAGCCATTACCGATGAAGCCATTGGCCAGCGTGTGGGGGCCTGGTTTCCCAGCCTTGCCGACCGCCGCCGGTACCGGTGCCATACGGATGCCACCGATTTTTATCAGGTGGACTATGGGGATGTACTGGTCCTGGCCGGCCACCCGTACCTGATCCTGAACAATGCCAAGGAAGGGCGTTTCGGGCTGGACGACCAGGAAAAGTTCTGGGTCAAGCGTGCTGTGGACCTGCAATCCGGCCAGCGGAAAATTATCAAACTGGTGTTTTTTGAAAAGTTCACCGCCCACATTGGAGGCATCGCCTACGATTGCTTTCGAAGCCCTCGCAAGGAGGCGCGCATTCTGGAGCGGGTGGCCAGTCATCCCCATTTCATGCACGGGTTCGCCACCCCCGACACCCGGGGCAACATCATCCGGATTCTGGATTTCATTTACGGGAAATCACTTTGCGACACCATCGAGGGATTGACCTGCAGCCACGAGAGCTATTTTTTTGACGTGTTCCCGGAAATTCTGGACCGCTTCAGAAGCTGCATCGAGGCCATCGGATACCTTCACCGCCAGGGGGAGAAACACGGCGACATCAGGCGGGATCATATCATCGTCGATCGCCGGAGCGGCATCTACCGGTGGATCGATTTCGACTTCAACTATCGCCACCGCGAAAACATATACGGTTACGATCTTTTCGGTATCGGTAACATCCTGATCTATCTGGCCGGCAAAGGGGATCTGCTGGTACCGGAACTTTGCCAGCAGCGGCATCCGTCCTTCGGCATGCTCAAGCCGCAGGACCGCAACATCGTTTTTAACCACCGGTTGGCCAATCTGAAGAAAGTTTATCCATATATTCCCGAATCGTTCAATCGCATTCTGTTGCATTTCTCGGTGGGGGCCAACTGGTTTTACGAGCATGTCGACCAGCTTCTTGAGGATTTGGCCCAGGTTGGCCGGTGACCGTTTTAACGTCCTTTATCGGAACGCCAAATGAAGCAGATACGTAACAACCATATTGTCATTGCGGTGGACGGATCGGAAAATTCCCGACGCGCCGTTGCGTATGTCGGGGGGCTGATAGGGGGCCTGGCAGGCTTCTCCGTGACGCTGCTGCACGTCATACACGCACCGGAAGAGGATTTTTTCTCGTCGCCCCAGGAGCGTGAACGCTGGATCCAATCCGGCCGGAAAAAGGTCGACGGATGGATCACCGACTATCGGAACCAATTGATTGACGACGGTGTCGATGCCGGGGACGTGTCCATCCGCGCAATAGAGCGGGACGGTCCCTCGCTGGCCCGGTTGATTCTTGCCGAAATGACATTTCTGGCAGCCGGTACGATCGTGTTGGGCCGGCAGGGATTGTCCCGCAAAGAAGAGTTCCTTTTTGGTTCGGTTTCCAAGCAGATTGTCAGCCATGCCCGCAACTGCACCGTCTGGGTGGTTCAATAGCATCATTTCCCGCAGCCGGTTCGGCATGGTTGCCGTAGGCTCAAGACGGGAGGTGGGCAATCCTTACAGGTAAAAAATGCCGGAACATCGAACCGGCAGGGATTCGAATTGTTTAAGATATTAATAATTACAGTATTATATTTTAATTCACCATGTGTGTACGGATGTTGCATAAATGGTTTCGATTGTTAATCTCAATGGCCTGGATATCGGAACATGGCAGACTCCGCTGCGCTGGTGCCCATACCCTTTTACGCCCCGGTGCGGACCGGCACCGGCACGTTTTTCAAATTCGGCGAATCGTCAGGGCGCGCAATGCTCCTTACGCAACCGGTGCGAACGGTTGCGCCCGATCCGGACGACGCGTTGATATACAGCACCAGCGGTCGTCTGGTCGCCGACTCATGGATCGGCACACATCTGAATATCTATGTCTGACCACCCCTCCCAGCAGACCCCCATCTCGTGTTTTCCCAACGCAGGTTTTCCTGGCCATGTTGGCGCCGGGTATTAACTGTTGACAACCAGGCAAACTGTGGTTTTATCTAATCATTCAAGTAAACAGGGCTTTCCCAACATTCAACGCGCGGAGTCAGTCACATGGAAAGAAGAAAAGCCGAGGACCGTCGGCAGGTTCACGTGTTCGTTTCCAATGATCGCAGAGATGGGCCCTACGAAAGAAGGGACGGCGAAGCCAGGCGCCGGGAGAGGGAGCGGGAAAGAAAGAAAATCGAAAGAATCCGGGCGTTCAAAGAGAAGCACAACGCGCCTGCGTCGGCCTCACCGAGGATAACCAAGAAGCGGCTGATGGTTGTGGGTGTGGTGGTGATGGTTTTGCTTGTGGCCTTGTTTCTGATCAAGTGACCGCCCACTATAAATATCGCGGCGTGAAGCCGCTGCGATGGTGCAGTATTGCGCAGCAGTGACTTCCAGCAGCCATGGAAGGCTTGTGCGGCACCATCCGGGATCGAGCCAAGATGGCGTTCCAACGCTGAGCCGGTTTATTTCAGGATGGATTTCCAGCCTCGATGATTTCAGGAAATTGGCTTGGCGAACATTGAAACAAAGCCCCGGCAGCCATCAGAGCCGCCGGGGCTTTTCATTTCAACAGGTTTCCGATCAACCGCGGCAATCCGGCAACGATGGACGCCCGGCCGTATCGGGTATGACAGGATCGATTAGAATTCCAATGTGATCCGGCCATAGAAGGTCGTGTTGTTTTCGACTTCGGGCCTGAAACCGCCGGCTTTCCAGTAGTCGCCGGCATCCAGGTAGGCCACCACGCCCCAGAACTTCAGGTTGTTCATGATGTCCCACTCCACGGTGAAGTCGTACTCGGCCCCGTGGTCGTCATCCCACTCCACGCCGGCATTGGTCTTGGGGGCGTCATCCGCCGTGGAATTCACGTAGAGCACGCCCAGCTTCAGGTTGTCCAGCAGCTGGTACTTGGCCCCCAGCCAGAAGGAGGTATAGCCGGCCGGACCGGTGATGGTGGTGGGGCCGCCGGAGACGTTGCCCAGGGGAATGCCGTTTTCGTCGGTGCCGCCCAGGGTGGTGTTGAGGTTCTGGTAATCCGAGGTGAGCAGAAACCCGTGTTCCAGGTCGATGGATTCCTCGAAGTAGCCGATGGCACTGGCTTCGTCGTCATCCGGATTGCTGTCGCCCTGCACATAGGTGCCGCCCGCGTTGAGGGTCAGGCCGGCGATGTCGTATTTCACGTCCAGGGTGGCGGCGAATCCTTCGGCATCGATGGTGTCGAAGGTATTGCCTGAAACCGGATCCGTGCGGACTTCATCCAGTTCGATTTCACCGAATCCATAAAGGATTTCCGCTTCGGCGGTGAGCGGTCCGAAGGTGCCCATGAAGTAGGGGTTGAACACCCACAATCCAAGAGAGGAGCGGGTGGGGCCGGCTTGGACGGCGGCACCGGCGGCTGCGGCTGCGCCCTGGGCGGTTATCGCACTGGAATTAAGACCATAAAGGTCGATGGCAGGAATGCCGGCACCTGCAAGCGCTCCATCAAGGGCTGCGCTTGAGGCGGCGTCAAAGGGGGCGGCCTGCACGAGAGGCACCAAAGCGGGATTCAGCGCGCCGGCTAATTGGAGCGCTTGAGCATAAGTACCGGCATAGGTGCCTTGCGCCACGGTCGCGGCTGAAGATGCAGCCAGATAGCCGTCATAGCCTATCTGGAAGTTTCTGAGGTCGCGCTGGTTTACGTAGTTCTTGTGCTCGTAGCGGGCGATCAACAGGCCGGTGGACCAGTTTTCCTGCTTGTAGGCTGAAAAACCATAGAATTTGTGGAAGTCCGCATCGGAAATGACGTTTCCCCGGTCCCCTTCTCCGTTTTTCTGGGCCACGAGGCCGGAGATGAAGTCACCCGTGGGCACGACCCACATCACCCGGTCCTTGTGCCGGCTGTTGCTGCCGTGGCTGGCAGTGCTGTCGCCCAGCCCGGTACCCCAGGGGGTGTCGATGTAGCGGCCGACGATAAATCCGCCGATGGAGGTCTTGATGGTCATGTAGGCCGCTTTCCAGTCGAAATTTTCATTGTTGTCCATTTTGGGGGAGAGCGGATTGTCCTCATCGGTCGGCCGGCTGGCATCATAGCCCCAGGTGTGGTCCTGCAGGGCGGTGAACTGGGTGGTGAGGGTGATATTGTCGTTGACCTTGAAGACCGGTTTGGCCATGAACTCCATGGTCGAATAGTCGTCCGAGGCTTCATCCTTGTTCAGGGTCGGGTTGGAATGGTTGAAGTGCTCCACAAAATAGTGGCCCGAGACCTCCACCTCCAGGGCCATTGCCGGGGCGGCGATCATCAGCGCCGCACAGATGGCAACAATAAACCTAAACTTTTTCATCTGGCTCCTCCTTGTTAAAAACATTGGGTTTGTACACGTGCTGATCCAACTTACCGGAATACCGTCGATCACCTCCTTTTCGTTGACGCGTTGATGCAGGTGTCCAGGCTGCACCGACAATCCAGCATGTGGCTGACAAGGGTCAGATTCTTATAATATTATGTTTTTATTAAGTATAACGGATCTTGATGAGGGATCCGGTGGCATCGACAAAAAATAACAACTGAAAAGCACCAAATCAAAAATAAATTCAAATGGTTTTTGAAGATTGGAACTTTTCCTTTTGTCGGTCCCCACTACTCGCCCGACAACGCGCCAATCTGCTCGACGACGATATTGCTGGACGTGGCCTGGGTCAATCCGGTGCTGATCACCATGGCGTAGACCGCCTCCAGGCGTCCGTCACCGTTCAGGTCGGCCAGGGAAAAATCGCCGATATAGCCGCTGATCTCCTCGCCGGCCCAAATTTCCTTCATGTTGACCTTGTTCCAGTGCAGGGCGATGACCCGCCCGCGGGTGTACTTTCTGAATCGTTCCACGAACCCCCGGGCCGCATCGCGGTTGTGAACGGTGACGACCTCGACGGTGCCATCGTCGTCAAGATCGGCCACGATCAACCGTTGGGTCAGGTAGGTACGGTCCGTGGTTCTGGTGTCGGTTGAGGATGTGGCTTCGAGAAAGAGCGGGCTGCCGCCCAGGGTCTCCCGGCCGGCCCACTGGGGGCTGCCGCCCGGGTCGTAGATGCGCAGCTCGTCGCCGGGCGAATAGGCGATGGACCGGGTTTTCCCGTCGTTGAAGATGTCTCCCCGGGCAAAGCGGTAGATGGTCATCTCTTGGGGCAGTGGCAGTCGCTGGCCGGCCTGATAATCGTTGCCGGTCCAGACGAGTTCGAACACGCCGGGCAGAAAGTGGGTATAGGCATAAAGGCCGCCGGTGTCGTTGGACGAGGGGGTGCCCCGTCGCTGACCCACCAGCATCCTGCCTTTTTCAGGATCGCCGGTCACGCGGAAGTACCAGCTCTGGCCGCTGGCAATGGCCTGCAGACCATTGCCGCTCCATTCCAGTACGACCGAATCCAGCTTGCTGTGGGCATCCATCCGGGTGACGAAGATTTCGTCGGTACCGTTGCCGTTGATATCTCCGGCATCCACGGCGATGATGGTATGGCGCTTGCCGGCGTCAAAGGCGGCCAGCCGATCCAGCCGTTCGCCATTCTTGCGTTCCACGGCAATCCGGTTTTCATGGGCAAAAACGATATCCGTTCGGCCGTCGCCGTCCACATCGCCGGTGGTCAGGGCACGGATGGTGCCTTTGAAAGGGCTGCTGGTCCACAGGGCGTCAGCCGGCTCCGTCGATTTCGTGCCGGCTGTTGCGGCAACCAGGGGTGCTGCGGCAGGCGCAGGCGGCAGGGGCGGTGTCGGTTGAACGGGGGGGGCCACCTGGGGGATCATCACCGCCGGTGCGGCCGCTGTGGGGGCTGCCACCCGGGGGGCGGCGGCGGACAGGGAATCGATGTACTGGCTCACCTGGTTGGCAAACTGGTTGACGTGCATGAGCACATCGCCGCTGCTCTGGCCGAACTGGCTGAACTGAAGTGCCGTGTCGCCGGAATCGACCGCCGTCAGGGTCGCGTCGGTGCTGGCGCTGTTGCCGAAGACGGTCAAGCTGCCGGTCACCACATAGTCGGCGCTCAGATCCCTGCCCATCTGGACGGGATCTTGACCCGGAGCAGGAGCACTGTTGCGAATCACCTCGGCTGACTGGCTGATGCGTGAGGCCATCATGTCCATGATGCCCTTGTCGAGAAATGTCAGGTCTTTTTCTGAATGAATCGTCAGTGGAAGGATCAGGACCCGTTTGGCTTTTTCTTCGGCCAGGGCGGGTGAAATGAAAAGGCTGGAAAAGGCGGTCAATAGGCAGAAAAAAACATTCAGCCGTCGTGGATAGCGCTTCAAATCAGAGAGTCTCCTTTTCCTGTTTCAGGCGTGTGAACCTTGTTAACATGAACCTTTGAAAAATAAAAGTGCAATTTGTTTCTGAACGGCGCTTCAATTACACCCGGCCGCCGCTCCACTTCAGCTTGGCCTTCAGGACATCGAAGTAGTTGTGGTCGGGAAGGGTGATCATCTGGACCGGGCTGGGGCTCTTGCTGATGATGATGGTGTCCCGTTCATCGATTTTCATTCCCACCTGGCCGTCGCAGGTCAGCATGATGTCCGACGTGTCTTCGGCCAACTGGATGCTGATCACAGCCGAATCGGGGACCATCAACGGCCGGTTGGTCAGGGTAAAGGGACAGATGGGCGTGATGAGTATGCCGGGTACCGACGGGTGGATGATCGGGCCGCCGGCGGCCAGGGAATAGGCGGTGGATCCGGTGGGTGTGGCGACGATGAGCCCATCGGCACGGTAATCGGTGAGGAACCGGTCGTCGATATGCGTACGAATCCGGGCCAGTCGGGCCAGGGCGCCTTTGTTGATGACCACGTCATTGAAGGCGGACTCCCGGGCGATTTCCACACCTTCGCGCAGGGCCTGAATTCGCAGCCGCATTTGTGGCCGCGTGGCATACTGATCGGCCAGGATAGCCTCGGCGACCTCACACAGGTGGTCTTCCGTGGTCTCCGCCAGGAAACCGACTTCGCCAAATTTGACGCCGATGATGGGGGTTTGCTGGTCTCCGATCCAGCGAACGGCACTCAAAAAAGTACCGTCGCCACCCAGAACGAATACGCAGGCAAGCGATTTCGGTGACCGTTTCCGTGATCCTTGCGATGGCTTTTCAGCGGGAAGCCCGATTTGCCGTCGGATAACGGCGAGCCCTTTGTTGACAAGCCAGTGCTCGAACCGGTCGGCCTGCTGTCGGGCATTGCCTTCATCTTTGACCACCAGACCAATGGTTTTTTTCATGATGGGAATCGCGGTCCTGATAATTTTCCGGGTTACGATGGAAGTTGATCTAATTTATCGTCATACATGGGTTTGGTGGTCAGGGCAAGTTCAAGATCGGCAGTCGGGAAAATGGTGTGAAAGCGTCGCCTCGTGTGGAATGCAGTTGACATCAACTGCTCCGGATCATATACAATCCATATTAACCAATAAATAAATGAATTAGCTTCATTCGCTTCTGGGCAGACCCTTCATCCCGTAGGCATATTGCCGGCAGCAAAATGTAAACCCTATGAATTTAATAGCAATGAAGCTGGACCCACCACTGGGACGTGCCTGTCATCCGGCAGCCTTTTAACTTGACTGGCCATCGGCAACTCTATTATACAGTCGTGTTTACTTGGAGGGGAATATTCACCAAAACCACTTGAGAAGGAGAGGCGTGATGAAAAATCGTTTGGCACAGTTTCTTATCGTTGCAATTGTCGGTGTATTCATGGTCGTTGCCACAACTGCCACTGCAGCTGATACCATTAAACTTGGCGTTGCGGGCCCCCACAGTGGAGACCTTGCCTCCTATGGTATTCCGACCATCAAAGCCGCTGAACTGGTGGTAAAAGACATCAATGCCAAGGGCGGCGTTCTCGGCAAACAAGTGGAACTGCTGGTGGAGGATGATGTGTGCAAGCCTGAAGTCGCCACCAACACGGCCACCAAGCTGGTTTCCGAAGGCGCCCATGTGGTGCTGGGACACATCTGCTCCGGAGCCACCAAGGCGGCTTTGGGAATTTACAAAGACTCCAATGTCCCGGTCATGTCTCCGTCTGCCACCAACCCTGCGTTGACCCAAAGCGGCGACTACCCCAACTTTTTCCGTACCATCGCCTCCGACGATGCCCAGGCACGGTTGGAAGTTGATTTTGCACTGGACGTCCTGAAGTTGAAGAAGATCGCTGTGCTGCACGACAAGGGCGACTACGGCAAGGGTCTGGCTGAGTTCGCCAAGGACTTCCTGGAAAAGGACCCCCGGGCCGAAGTCGTCTTCTACGAGGGTATCACCCCGGGTGCCGTGGACTACAGTGCCGTCGTTCAAAAAATCAAGAAAAGCGATGCCGAGGCGGTCATTTTTGGCGGCTACCATCCGGAAGCCTCCAAAATCGTGACCCAGATGCGTAAAAAGAGAATGGACACCATCTTTATCTCCGATGACGGCGTCAAGGACGACACCTTCATCAAAGTGGCCCAGAAATACGCAGAGGGCGTCTACGCCACCGGTCCCATGGACGTTTCCAGCAACCCCATGGCCATCGCGGCCAACGAGGCGCACAAAAAAGCTTACGGTGCCGATCCGGGCGCATTCTATCTGAATGCTTACGCCGCAGCCATCGCCCTGCTCAACGCCATCGAGCAGGCCGGCAGCACCGATTACGATGCGGTAACCAATGCCCTTCGGACCAAGGATGTGGAAACACCCCTGGGCAAGATCCGCTTCGATGACCGCGGTGATGCCATCGGCGTGGGATTTTCCATGTACCAGGTCAAAAACGGTGCCTATGTCGAATTGAAATAGGCCAAGTGATTGCTCGATCAATCAGGGGGCAGACAAGCACGCGTCTGACCCCTGATTTATCTTAACGGCACCCTTGATCGCCCGCATACCATTCCCGGGGCGATATCCTTTTACGGAATATGGTTCTATAAAATGGAATATTTTTTCGAGCTTTTTCTGGGCGGGCTCACCCGGGGCAGCATCTATGCGCTGATTGCCCTTGGTTACACCATGGTCTACGGCATCGTACAATTAATCAACTTTGCCCATGGCGAGATTTATATGATCGGCGCCTTCACCGCCCTGATCGTGATCAGCGTGCTCACCATGCTGGGGTGGAACCAGGTTGCCATCCTACTAATTGCCGCAGCGGTAGCCGTGGTCTATTCATCGGCCTATGGCTTTACGATGGAGAAGATCGCCTACAAGCCGCTGAGAAAGGCCCCGCGCCTGTCGGCCCTGATCAGCGCCATCGGCATGTCCCTGTTCCTGCAAAACTATGTGCTCCTGGCTCAGACCTCGGATTTCATGCCCTTTCCCGGACTGATCCCCGATTTTGAATTTATGGAGCCGATTGCCCACATCATCGGTTCGCCTGAACTGGTGATCCTGGTCACCACCACGATTGTCATGGTTTTGCTGACGCTGTTGATCAAGTTCTCGAAAATCGGCAAGGCCATGCGAGCCACGGCCCAGGACCGGGACATGGCCCAGCTGGTTGGCGTTGACGTCAACCGGGTGATATCGGTCACTTTTATTATCGGCTCCGCCACCGCCGCCATCGGCGGAGTGCTGATCGCTTCCCACATCGGCCAGATCAATTTCTACATCGGCTTCATCGCCGGAATCAAAGCCTTCGTGGCGGCGGTGCTGGGCGGCATCGGGTCGATCCCCGGGGCGGTCCTGGGGTCGTTGGTGCTCGGGTGGACCGAGTCCTTTTTTACCGGGTACATCTCCAGTGACTACGAGGACGTGTTTGCCTTCATTTTTCTGGTCTTGATCCTGATCTTCAGGCCGGCCGGCATCCTGGGCCGTTCTAGTTCGGAAAAGGTGTAATGGTTTTTAATACATTCATTGTGGCCGGCAGCCACTGTCTGTCGGTCAGCTGCGTATCGAGATGGCGTTCCCCATGATAGTAAACGAACTTAAAAAATCATTTGTTGTCTCACTCTGGTTCATGTTCTTGACCTTTCCGATCATGGTGATCCGGGTCAACACGGTGGAAAACATCATCCAGTGGCGCTGGGGCAACCTGTTGCTCGTGGCCGTCGGCAGCTTTGTGCTGAGTGCCGTCTGGCGCTACCTGATCCGCCGTAAGGAACTAGGCACCCAGAAAACGGAGGTCGATGGTATTGCCCGGGTGACCCTGAGCCAGCGGTTGCTGGGTGATCGGCGGTTCACTATCCCCGCACTGTTCGTGGTCAGTATCGGCGCAGTGGCCTTTCCATTCGTCTTTTCGATCTATCAGACCAACATCATGATTACGGCCCTGATCTATGTGCTGCTGGGCTTGGGGCTTAACATTGTGGTGGGCGTCGCAGGTCTGCTGGACCTGGGTTATGCCGCCTTTTACTGCGTCGGCGCTTACTCCTATGCCCTGCTAAACTACCATTTTGGCCTCGGTTTCTGGACCGTGCTCGGCATCGGCGCCGGACTGGCAGCCCTGTTCGGCATCATCCTCGGATTTCCCGTACTGCGGTTGCGGGGGGATTACCTGGCTATTGTCACATTAGGATTCGGCGAGATCATCCGCCTGATCATGGAGAACTGGAACGAGTTCTCCTTCGGGCCCAGCGGTATCGCCAATATTCCCCGTCCGGGCTTCTTCAATGTAGAGATGAACATCGAGCAGGCGACGATCTACATCTATTTCATGATGATCGTTTTGGCCCTGTTCACTATCTTCGTGGTCAACCGGCTTCAGAACTCACGGATCGGCAGGGCCTGGATCGCCCTTCGTGAGGATGAGGTGGCCTGCCAGGCCATGGGCATC
The DNA here is from genome assembly GCF_055467485.1 of Desulfosarcina sp. Classification (NCBI taxonomy): domain Bacteria; kingdom Pseudomonadati; phylum Thermodesulfobacteriota; class Desulfobacteria; order Desulfobacterales; family Desulfosarcinaceae; genus Desulfosarcina; species Desulfosarcina sp. The sequence goes on from NZ_JBUOIV010000012.1 coordinate 24,581, forward strand.
GACAAACGCAAAACCAAACTCATGGCCTTCGCCCTGGGCGCCACCTGGGCCGGCTTTGCCGGGGTGGTTTTCGCCGCTAAAACCACCTTCATCAACCCGGCCAGCTTTACCCTCTGGGAATCGATCAACATCCTGTGCGTGGTGGTGTTGGGAGGCATGGGATCCATTGTGGGTGTCATCGTCGGCGCCTTTATTTTGATTCTGCTGCCCGAATACCTGCGTTTTCTGTCGGAATATCGCATTCTGGCATTCGGCGCGGTGCTGGTGGTGATGATGGTGTTCAGGCCAGGTGGTATCGTGGAAACGGTCCGGCGAACCTATCAATACAAGGAGACGGCCTGATCATTTCGCCCTGCCTTCCCTGGTGACGGTAGACATGCGATGCGAAGTGAGGCTCCCACAACGGTTTTTACCTGAACAGACATGGATATGGAACCAATACTCGACGTAAAACAACTGACCATGAATTTTGGCGGGCTCCGGGCCCTGGACAAGATTGATCTGGATGTTCGCCAGGGTGAAATCGTGGCCCTGATCGGCCCCAACGGGGCTGGCAAGACCACGTTTTTCAACTGCATCACCGGCATATACGATCCCACCGGAGGAGATGTCCTCATCTCGCCTCCCAAAAATGGCAAAACCGTGCGGATCAACGGGATCAAGCCCAATAAAGTTACCGAAAAAGGGCTGGCAAGGACGTTTCAGAATATCCGCCTCTTTCACAACATGACCGTCCTGGAAAATGTCATGATCGGGTGTCACTGCCGCATGAAGGCCGGAATTTTAGGGGCGGTTCTCCGCGGCGTCTCAACCCGACGGGAAGAGGAGGCGGTGATTCAGAAAAGCTATACGATTTTGAAAAAAATCGGCCTCGAAAAATACGTCAATGATTTTGCCAAGAACCTGCCCTACGGTGCCCAACGGCGCCTGGAGATTGCCCGGGCCATGGCCACCGACCCGTTCATGCTGCTGCTGGATGAACCGGCCGCGGGCATGAATCCCCAAGAAACGCACGAATTGGATGAGCTGATCATCAGGATCCGTGAAAACGAGGGGATTTCGATTCTGCTCATCGAGCATGACATGAAACTGGTTATGAGCCTGTCGGATCGCATTTTCGTCATGGACTACGGCAAGAAGATCGCCCAGGGCACCCCTGAAGAGATTCGCAGAAATCCGGCCGTCATCAAGGCCTACCTCGGAGAAGATATTGATGCTTAGCCTCGTTGACATTAATTCCTATTACGGCAATATCCGGGCCCTGAAGGGCGTCAGCCTGGAGGTGGAAGAGGGGGAAATCATCACCTTGATCGGTGCCAACGGCGCCGGCAAGACCACGACCTTGATGTCCATCTCCGGAATCGTACCTCCGCGCACCGGTGACGTTCGTTTTATGGGCGAATCCATTGCCCGGGTGAACCCCGACAAGATCGTCTCCATGGGCATCAGTCAAGTGCCGGAAGGCCGGCGGATCTTCCCCTATCTTACCGTGCTGGAAAATCTGGATATGGGGGCCTTTTTGCGGACCGACAAGGACGGCGTGAATTCGGACCTGGACTATGTGTTCAGCCTGTTTCCCATCCTTGCGGAACGGCGCAACCAGGCCGGAGGCACCTTGAGCGGTGGCGAGCAGCAGATGCTGGCCATATCCCGAGCCCTGATGGCTCGACCCCGCCTGCTTTTGCTGGACGAGCCCTCACTGGGACTGGCTCCGTTGATCGTAAAACAGATATTTGAAATCATAAAGAAAATTAACAGCGAAAATAACACCACCATTTTTCTGGTGGAACAAAACGCCAACCTTGCCCTGAAGGTCGCCCACCGTGGATACGTCATGGAAAATGGCCGGATTACCCTTTCCGATGCCGCCGACAGACTGCTGACCAATGAGGATGTGAAAAAGGCCTACCTGGGTATTTAGCATTGCAGCCATGCAATTCAACCCGGACGAACATGAAAGAGAGTGACCGGATGGATGCCGTCCGCGGGTGTTGAGCCTTGCAGCCTCGGTCGACTGAACCTTACCCAGAGACTGAAACCACGCTTTTGGCGTGTGTTTTCGGTCCTTGACAGGCTGCCTAAAAAAACCTATAGAGTGCCTTGCCTATACTCCATATAGACTTTCAATGTTGCAGATCCTACGCTATTTAGTGGTGCGACTGTTTCTCAATGATTTTCGAACAAGTGCGTAAACGGCTACAGCGAACGGACTGGAAACCGGTTGGTATATCCGTGCTTTGCCAACGCACTGGCGTTACACGCATAAAATTCTTCAGGGATCACCGCGTGGAATCTTTAATGAGAAATTTATTTCACAATGTGGTGAAAATGCCATAGTTTGTGATGAACGGTTTTCACACCGGACAGTCTGAAACCCGCACGGGTTACGACCTAACTGCTTTGAATTAAAAACAGAATGTTTTATTTAAGGGCGGTTCGGCATTCTATTTGCTAAAACAGCATTAAGTTTGAAACAAGGCGTTGCAGCCCACTGGTCAACCCTTACCCATGTGAAATGCCATGAATCCAGATAATCAACATCCCCCCATACGTTCCCATTTGAAAGATGTCGCCGTTTTTTTCGTTACGGTAGCCGTCTGCACCTTTTTGCTGACCGCCGCCTGTACCTTTACCAAACGCGCCGGGATCCAAGCGTACGCCACCCCGGTACTGGCCATGCCGCAGCCTCCGGAAACGATAAGACTGGCATCGGAACCCGTGTCCGAATTTCCGGTTGTCGAAGCAGGCCCGGCAATGCCCGTCTTTGACGCGGCCTGGACGTTGCCGGATATCGAAGCGGCCTGGGCGCCGCCGGTATTTGACGTGTGTCTGGCGCTCCCGGAAATCGATGCGGGTCCGGACCGGGCCGACACGCTCTCGGAAATATCATCGTTGACGGATGGTGAGGTGCCCAACGAATCCATTCCATTCCACGGTATCATCATCCAGGCGGCCGGTCGATACGAAGTGGACCCGCACCTGATCCGGGCCATTATTCTTGCGGAATCCGGCTACAATCCCAAGGCCAAATCGAAAAAAGGGGCCCGGGGACTGATGCAACTCATGCCGTCCACAGCCAAATCCCTGGGAGTTGAGGATATCTATGACCCGGAGGAGAACATTGATGGCGGTGTCCGCTATTTCCGGTCGCTGCTTGACCGGTTCGATGGTGATGTGCAACTGGCCTTGGCTGCCTACAATGCCGGATCACGCCACGTTCGAAACTATGAGGGGGTCCCCCCGTTCAAGGCCACCCAGCGCTACATCAAAAAAGTGCTCAAATTTCACAAAAAGTTCAAAATGCAAAAAACGGCCGGCTCCCGAAGGCTGGCCTGACGCTCAACCGTTCAACACCCGGTTTCCTCGATGACAGTCAACAGTCCAGGGTGCCCTCCTTTCAAGCCGTCCTTGTTCGGTTTTTCCGATACCTTTAAATGGCTCCTCTCACCCTGTGATCAGATTCGCCGATAAAAAATATTGGCATCTGCGAATCGATCGCCTATAGTGCCCCCTTTTTTTAACGGCCATTCGATGCTCAAAAGAGGCTCACGTATCTGTCCGACCAGCGGATCGTACGTTTGGTGGCCCTGAGGGGATCAGCATTTCGCATTGCGCTGGTCCTGACCATTGATATCGGCATGCATGAATGATCGAAAATGGGAGGGGACAGCCTGATTGAATGGTGTCAACATCGAAAAATGAGGTCAACATGAGAAGGTTCTTGTGGTTCATACCGATTATGCTGATGCCGGTGCTCGCGTGGGCTCAAGGGGGGCATGGCGCGGCTGCATCGGCTAACCTGACCGGCACGGTATACGGCTATCTGGGTATCATTGTTTTCGTGCTGGCCTACGCGTTGGTGCCCCTTGAAAACACGATTCATCTGCGAAAAAGCAAGCCGGTGCTTTTGGCTGCCGGCATCGTCTGGGTGCTCCTGGCCATTGCCTACATTCGAATCGGTGACACCCACACGGCCCACGAAGCGATCAAGCACAGCCTGCTTGAATATGCGGAGTTGTTTTTATTTCTGCTGGCCGCCATGACTTACATCAACGCCATGGAAGAGCGCAACGTCTTCCAGTCCCTGCGGGCGTATCTGGTGTCCCGGGGACTCTCCTTGCGGATGATTTTCTGGGTGACTGGCGCCCTGGCATTCGTCATCTCCCCCATCGCCGACAACCTGACAACGGCACTGCTGATGGGGGCCGTGGTCATGGCCGTGGGCGGCGACAACAAAAAATTTGTGGCCCTGGCCTGCATCAATATAGTGGTTGCCGCCAACGCTGGCGGGGCCTTTTCGCCTTTCGGAGACATTACCACGCTGATGGTATGGCAGAAAGGGAAGGTCCAGTTCTCTGAATTTTTCAATATCTTTTTTCCCTCCCTGGTAAACTGGCTGATCCCTGCGGGGGTCATGAGTCTGGCCATAGAAAAGGGTATACCCAAAATAATCGATGAAAATGTCCAGATGAAATACGGGGCCAAAGCCATTATGGCCTTTTTTTTGGTGACCATTGCCACCGCGGTTTGTTTTCATAACTTCCTGCACCTTCCTCCGGTGGCCGGCATGATGCTGGGACTGGGGTTTCTGGGGCCGCTGTCCTACCATATCAAGCTTCACGAGGGGCGTTCGGAGCGCTATGATTATATTCTGGGCGCGCGAGGCGCCGAGTCCGTCTACCCGATCACCACTATCGTCAAGAGCAAACTGGATCTGGCGGACATCATGGAGACGGTGTCTCTGCCGGCCTTTGCCATTGATGTCAATCATGTGATCACCCACTGGAACCGTCTTTGCGAAACATTTACCGGCATCAAGGCGGCGGAAGTGGTCGGCACCCGCAACCAATGGAAACCTTTTTACGAGAATGAACAGCCGGTGATGGCCGACCTGGTGCTCAACTATATGCCGGAAAAGATGATCGATCAGCATTATGAAGGCCATTTCAAACGCAACGAGTATATCGAGGGTGCCTATGAGGCATCCCGGTTTGTGCCGACACTGGGTAAAGAGGGCCGCTGGGTCTCCTTCTCGGGGGCGCCACTGAAGGACGAAACCGGCAACCTGATCGGAGCCGTGGAAGTGCTGCAGGACTATACGGAAAAAAAAGCCGCCGCCCAGCATTTCGACCTCATGAAAAAAATTGCCCGGGCCGAGTGGGACACCCTCTTGTTTTTCTATGGCGTGATACTGTGTGTGGGGGGGCTGGCACAGTTCGGCTACCTGGCAGCCGTTTCCCAGTATATGTACCACGACCTGGGGGCGACGTGGGCCAACGTCATCGTGGGGTTTCTATCCGCCATCGTCGACAATATCCCGGTGATGTTCGCCGTGCTGACCATGGATCCGGCCATGTCCCACGGCCAATGGCTGCTGGTGACCCTGACCGCCGGCGTGGGGGGCAGCATGCTATCCATCGGTTCCGCCGCCGGGGTCGCCCTCATGGGGACGGCCCGGGGAACCTACACCTTCGGCGCCCACCTGAAATGGACGCCCATCATTATGCTGGGGTATGCTGCCAGCATTGTTTGTCACCTGTTCATCAATGCCCACTTGATATGAAACCAGACCGGTAACGTGAAGCCCATAATGGGTCGAGGGATAAGGAATGGGCGCCGGCAGCAGTCGGCGCCCAGGTCGTTCAGGGCATGATGATAAAATCCGCATCGGCGCGGGTCAGTGTCGCGGGTTCGAAGATGTCCGAGGCATACGGCAGCAGTACGGTGGTCGGAATCGGCAACCGGTTCTCGATCTGGTAGGGAATTCCCATCTTGCGTGCATGGCCCGATCCGGCCAGCAGCACCATGACCCGATCAGGATGCTGCGCCAGGTGGTTGAGGGCGTTGATGGCCATGGCCGTGTCCCAGACCAGCTGAGCTTCGCAAAAACGGACGAAATCCATGTTGCCGTGGCCGTGGGCGCCGAAGGCGCTGCGGATAAAATCCCGATATTCACGGGTTACATTGCAGGTGACGCCCTCCAGTTCTCCTCGCTGGCGATCGGAAAGCGAAGCGAATCCCTTCTGGGCCACCTGCCGGGTGATCTCCCGGGAGACATTCAGCCCGACCATGGGTATCTTCATATCCCGGGCGTAGACGAAAATGCTTCGGTAGAGCGACCAGGGAAAATTCCAGTTGTCCAGGTAGATCGGTTCGAAGTCCGCCTCATCCAACTCGCCGGCCACCCATTGATCCAATGCGGCCTGTCCATCCTTGCGAAACATCTCCAATCCGATGGAAAGAGGAACCGATTGCGCCTTGAGCGCCTGGATGACCAGCAGTTGAGCGTCGTGGTGGCGCTGATCGGTGTGGTGTTCGCCCACCAGCAGGATGCGGGCACTTTTCAGTGCGTCCACGGCCTGCACGCCGGTTATTCGTTGCCGCGTCTGAAGATCGAACAGCTTCAGCGGGACTGCCTGTTTGGGTTCGCGGCAGGTGGCTGCCAGCGCCAGGATCGAGAATACCAGTAAACCCATGATCGCTTTGCGGCTGAAGGTGGTCATGGACGGGCTCCTTGGTTGTTGGGTGGGTCCGGTTTCCAGCGGACCATTACCGGCGAATCGTTGACTTCCCACGTGCCTTTGATGCGGTTGTGGCCATCACTGAAGGCCAGGTAACTATAGCGGCCGTAATGGGGTATTTTCAGTGCTGCCTGAATGGCCGCCTCCGTGGAGCGCGTGTGCAGGAGGGCGACGGTCCTCCCGGAATGGTCGGGGTGCCGGGCCACGGCGAACAGTACATCTTCCGATCCGTTGAAATGCTGCCCTCCAGCGTCAAAGGCCGTGGGTGACAGTGCCAGTTCGTCAGGAAACAGCCTAAGCGCCTCCAGTTGATCGGGCAGGCCGATGAACAGCAGATTGATGGCGTCGGCCGCCGCCATAACATCGGCTTCAAGAATCATTCGGACGCTGTCCAATCCCATGGCTTTGGAAAAATAAAGGGCGATGGCCTCGCCGCTCTGACCCAAGCGATCCGCAACCACCATCGCGACGGATGTCGAGCCTTTCAGGGTGTTGACCGTGGGAGGCATTTCTTCAGGACTGAGTCGCCTAAAAAGATGATGATCAGGGTCGACGGTGAGCGACCGGGGGCACGTGCGGCTGATGATTTCAAAATCCGCCAATCGTTCGGACAAGCGGATCGATTGGGCCGCCGGACCCTCATGGGTATCCAGGGTCAGTTCCAGTGCAATGTCGTAAAAGGGGTTTTCCTGGACCAGGCTGCCGACGGTCCGACATCCCTGGCTGCCTTTGATCAGCCTGACATTTTCAAGCCGTATTTGCGGGGCACCCGGCCGGTGGACCCATTGACGGAAGAACGTGTCCAGGGATCGTCCCGCTTGCGCTTCAAAGCACGCCTGAAGATCCTTCCATGACGCGTGCCTGAAGCGGAATTGCCCGTAAAGATGCCGCAGTGATGCCCAGAATGCATCCTCGCCCACTTCCCTGCGCAGCATGTGAAAGACCATGGTGGATTTGTCATAGCCCACCGCCTTGGTGGCCGGATCGGTGCGGCTCAGGAAACGGCTGAGGGGGAAATCGACCGTTGGTGATACCAGTGTCGCAAAGTTGCGCAGGGCCTGGCGCCGGTAATCCGCTGCCGCACGGGGTGATGTCTGCTCTTTGATCAGGTAATCAGCCGTATAGGACGTCAGGCCCTCGCACCAGTTGCCCGAAGTGGCGTCAACCAACACCCCGTTGCCCCACCAGCTGTGAACGATTTCGTGGGGCAGGCTCGTTTCCGGGATAAATGGCAGTTGCAGGACCCTGCCTCCCATGAGGGTGTAGCCGGGAAAGCCGTAACCGGTGGGGAAAAAGTTTTCGACAACAGCAAATCCATCGAAGGGATAGGTCCCGAAAAGGTCGCTATATCGTTTCAGGTAGCGCAGGGATGCTTCCAGATAACGCGGTGCCAGGTCCTGATTTTCAGAGAGAAAGTAGGTGGTGGCGGTCAGCCCGTCCAGTGCCCGTTTTTCGACCACATAGGGGCCGGCGGAAAGGCTCAATCCCTCTAGATGGTTGTCGATCTGCCAGCGACTGACGGTTCTTCCGCCCCGATGGTCGATGCCCAGGAGCCGGCCGGCGGTGACCGCTGCGGTGTCACCGGGTCCATCCACGGTCAGCATCAATGACTGCAGGGCCTTTTCCACCCGAGGGTACCAGCCTGCGCCGGACAGCAGAAATGTGCCCGAAACGGATATCGTGCCAGTGACCCCAAACCCCGGGTTGTCGGTGTTAACGGGGCGTACCGGCGCAGGGTCGTCGAACCGGCAGGTATAGCGTAGGCTCAGATCGAGGATTTGGCTCGAATCGTTGAGATCCGGATTCAGGGTCAACCGTCCCCGGTTGAAAGCATAGGGGGGCTCGTGGCCATTTATGCGAACGTCCAGGATACGGGCGCGAGGAGAAAGAAGCAGGTGGACGGGACCTTTTTCCGGCCGTTGCATGCGGATCCGATCCAGGCCTCCCAATTCTGATCGTTCGGGAAACAGGTGAATGGTCAGATCGTGGTGCGCAATTGCATCTGTTGCCCGGGCTGACTCGACAGTGGCATATGTCCCGGCCAAAACCAACAGATAAATCAGGGCAAGGCGAATAGCTTGTCGTCTCACGAGGTTTCTCCTGATATGCATACCCGTCCCGAGGGGGCGGCAGGTGTGTTGGATATAATTTGCCTAAAAACGTAAGCTTTCCTGGGCCAAATGCAATCGTCAAAGGATTTTCCTTTTTCCACCGTGTAAATTCGTGCTAAGGCTCCCGAGGTATGGAGAACACGGTATACCAAGAACTGGCCGAGCACCTGGATCGACTTCCCGGAGGGTTTCCGTCTACCCCGGACGGCCGGGAGTTGCGAATACTAAGGCGTCTGTTCACGGAAGCCGAGGCCCGGTTGGCCTGCCATCTGACATTGATCCCGGAGACGGCCCGGGTCATTGCCTATCGTTGTGGATGGGTTCACGACAAGGCAGCGACGATGCTGGAATCCATGTGGCAAAAAGGGTTGATCCTGAAGCTGGAATCCGAAGGAAAATCGCCTCGCTACATGGCTTGCCAGTTTGTGGTGGGCATCTGGGAGTTCCAGGTCAATCGCCTGGACCGCGAGTTGGTGGCGGACATGACCGATTATATTCCAGTCCTTTTCAATGCCGACGCCTGGCGTCGCGCCCCTCAGATGCGCACCATCCCGGTGAACCGGAGCATCGATCCGAAGCTGCCTGTCATGCCCCATGAAGCGGCGGCGGCGTTGATCCGTTCCAAAGACCACTTTGTGATCTCCCCCTGCATCTGCCGAAAAGAGCGGCGCATGGCCGGCCACGGCTGCGACGGGCCCCTTGACGCGTGCATCTCTTTCGGCGATGCCGGCAGCTATTTCATTCAATCGGGTATCGGCCGGCCGGTGGACCGGCAGACGGTGATGGAACTCCTGGAGACCGCGGATCGTGCCGGGCTGGTCCTTCAGCCCAGCAACAGCCGGGATCCAGCCTGGATTTGCTGCTGCTGCGGGTGCTGCTGCGGTGTGCTGCGCACCGTCAACACCTATCCGAAACCGGCCGAGCTGGTGGCCGCCCCCTTTGCCGTGCAGCTGGATGACGATCGGTGCACGGGTTGCGGCATTTGCCTGGAACGCTGCCAGATGGGTGCACTGGCGCTTAAAGGCAAAACGGCTCAGCTGAACAAGCACCGTTGCATCGGATGTGGCCTGTGCGTGTCCACCTGTCCCGCCGGGTGCCTCCGGCTAACCCGCAAGCCCCGGTCACAGCAGCCCCGGGTGCCGGCGAACATGGCAACCGCCTTGTTGCGAACCGCCTGGAAAAGAAAAAAAATAGGCCCTTTTCAATTAGCTGCCGAAATCGGAAAATCCCAGCGGGATCGTTATCTGTCGTCCAGGAGATCGACGAACAATGCCTGAAAAAGGATCGACGCCGATGAAGAGGCGTCCTACACGTCCTGTCCCCATGGCTATCGAGCAACCTTTCTGGAAAACGATGACGCTGGCGCAGATGAGCCGTGAGCAATGGGAATCCCTTTGCGACGGCTGCGGGCGGTGCTGCCTGCAGAAATTCCAGGATGGCAAGACGGGAAAGGTGACGTACACCTGGGTTTCCTGTTACCTGCTGGACGTACAGGCCTGCGGTTGTGTCGACTACGGCAACCGGACTTCGCTGGTGCCCGACTGCCTGGTGCTGACTGCGGAACAGATTCCCCGCCTGCGCTGGCTGCCCAGAACCTGTGCTTACCGGCGGCTGTCCGAAGGCAAGGACCTGGATGCCTGGCATCCGCTGGTATCCGGTGATCCGGAATCGGTTCACCGGGCTGGTATATCGGTGCGGGGCAAGGCCATCTCAGAGGTGTACGTTCATCCGGAGGACATGGATTTCTACGCCATCGGCTATCGAATTTGAAGTGATTGCCGAATCGGCTGACCGCGATCGCCTGCGTATCCCCTAAACTTTCCGACAGAAAGTTTCGATCCTGACGACAACCGTCTGCCCTGAAAGGACCGGCATTCCCCATTCGGGATAGGGGCTTGACATCTGTCTGGCGTGTGGTAAATACAGGCCAACTTCTAACGTGTTCCCCATTAACTTCTTGAAAAAAAACGTAATACCTGTTTGCTTTCAGGAGCTTGGAATAAATTGAGCAGTCGCCGGCGTTACCGGCCGGTACAGGGATGGAGCAGTCGATGAAAGGTGTTTTCATTACGACCCTTGGGGGTCTTGGCATGTTTATCCTCGGCATGAAATTGATGACCGAGGGGCTTCAGATGTCTGCCGGGAAACGCATCAAGACCATCTTGAGCGCGGTATCCTCCAACCGGGTGGTGGGGTGCCTCACCGGCACATTTGTCACGGCCCTGGTTCAATCCTCATCGGCGACCACCGTGATGCTCATCGGGTTCGTCACGGCTGGCCTAATGACGCTACAGCAGGCGGTGGGCATGATTCTCGGCGCCAATGTGGGCACGACGGTCACAGCTCAGCTCATCGCTTTCAAACTGAGTGCCCTGGCACTGCCCGCGATTGCGACCGGCGTGGTGCTCAAATACTTTACCCAGAAGAAAAAAACGCGTTACATCGGTGAAGTGATCCTGGGTTTCGGCCTGCTTTTCTATGGCATGACCGTCATGAAGCATGGACTGGCGCCGATTAAAAGTGATCCTGCCTTCCTGGCATTTTTTACCAAGTTCGATCCCAGTTCGGTGGGTGGACTGTTGCTGTGCGTGGTCGTGGGCGCTGGACTGACCATCATGGTGCAGTCCTCATCGGCCACCATCGGCCTGACCATGACCCTGGCCAGCCAGGGATTGCTTACCTTCCCCGGTGCCATGGCCCTGGTGCTGGGGGAAAACATCGGTACGACCATTACGGCGGAGTTGGCCACCATCGGCTCCAACAACATCAACGCCCACCGGGCCGCACGGGCGCATACCATGTTCAATGTCATCGGGGTCACCCTCATGCTTTGTGTCTTCCCCCTGTTCGTCAATCTGGTGGAGACGGTGACCCTGGGACTCGGGGCCGGTCCGGTGGACCAGGTGGTGGGCGACGACGTGGTGAATGTGGGGCGGTACATCGCCAATGGCCATACCATGTTCAACGTGATCAACGCTTCCTTTTTTCTCCTGGTGCTGCCATGGCTGATCAAGGTCGCCATATGGCTTTCACCCAAGGAAGAAGAAGACATCGACTACTACCGGCTGCCCAATTTCGGCGACCGGCTCATCGATACCCCCATCGCCGCCATCGTGGAAACGCGCAGCGAGATTCTGCGTATGGCTGAGACGGCCAAATACACGTTTCGAAAAACGGTAAAGCGACTCAAGGACCGGGACTATAAGAAGCTGGCCAAGTGGCGCCAGGTCGAAAACCACCTGGACGACATGCAGCGTGAAATCGTGGCTTACCTCACCCGGATCTACCAGAGCGGCGTGAGTGAATCCGAGGCCAAGGAACTCTCCAGTCTCATGCGCATGACCAATAATATCGAACGCATCGGTGACTCGGTGGAGAATATCGCCCAGGCCATCGAGGATATGATCGAGAGCAACCTGACATTCACCGAACAGGCCATGGCGGACATGGACAAGCTGGTGGACAAGGTGGCCGAGTTCATGGACCTGATCGCCTCCGCCATGCGACAGCGTCCAGCCAATTTCATGAACCAGGCCGACAGCCTCGAAAACGCCATCGATGCCATGCGCGAAAAATATCGTGACGACCACATCCAGCGCCTTCGCTCCTGTGAATGCGGCATAGACCAAGGACTGGTCTACGTCAGTCTGCTCACCAACCTGGAGAAGATCGGCGACTATTGCTTCAATATCGCCGAGGCGGTGGCGGGTAAAAAATGACGGATTCGTAAGAATCTCGATATCTGCCTTACGCTTGATCCCTCGTCACTGCGGCATACAACAAGTGCGCCGTATTCCTCAAGGAATCGCAAGTCTTGATCTCGGGCTTCTTGCGAATCCGTCTGAAATTCGACATTTCACAGGTTCGTCAAAATGACCAACGTTCAAAGCTGGCCGTTGAGAGGAAAAGGTCTGATCCTTCAGGCGCGGATGTTCCTGGAGGGGATGCCCCAGACGAAATAGCGAATCCATTCGAATCCGAAAAGCAGCAGCTGCCGGTCGCTGGCCCGGATTTTTGCTGCCAGCGTCCGCTTGATCCGATACCGTTTTAAAAAACTGCTCTGAAACACGAAATCGCGGAACCGGTCGATGTTGTAGGCGGCCATGAAGGCCATTTTCGCTCTGGCGCCGTTGAGGCCTTCGGGCCCCCATGGGTCTTTTTGAAACAGCGTTCTGATTGCGGCCCATCGGGCGGTCATCTGGTTGTACGTGTCAGCCTCCTGATCCTGCGCCCATTGGGCGACGGTCAAGGCCCGGTCTTCATGCTTGCCCTGGCAGAAGTCCGGCGGCCGAAAAAAGCTGATGATTTCCGATGCACCGGTCCGGTCGTTAAGCAGCATTCCGTGTTCCACGGGAAAAGTCCGGCAGGTGTCGGGCCGGTCGGGGTAAACCGTGCAGCCCTCGTCGCTCACAAAAGGGCAGGCCCGCGATTCATTGGCGGCCATCCGCAGCAGAACGTCCGGGAAATAGTTGCCTTTTCGCAGTACCACATCCACATGGGACTCTAAAAACCGGTCGGAATCCACCGCTAAGCTTTTTTTCAGACGGAGAACATCAAAGGGGTAAAGAAACAGATTCAGGTTTCGGCAGCACTGGTTGAAGCAGGACAGGTCCTTGTGGCACCGGAAATTAAACGTATCGGTTTTCTTCAGGGGTATTCCCGGCAATCGGTGCATCTCTTCCGGTTCAATCGATTTCATAGGCGTTATCCATGATCGACACCAGCATCTGGGCGATGGTGAGCTTGATTTTGTCGGGATATCCCGTTTGTCTGCGCAATTCCTGCTCGAGCGAGGCCATCTGCCGGTAAAAAGGAGTACGGTCGAATCGGATATAGTTCGTTTGGCCACGTTGGCGGCACTGATGGAGGAAGGCATCGCAACCCGGATTCTTGATTGCGTTGCCGCCGGTTCGCTGCAGTTCGTGCGGGATGCCGTGAAGCCGGCAGATCATGGGGCGGTAAGGATATAGGGTGCACCTGTCGTTCCGGTTCAGCGGGCACATGATGCGCAGAGCCTTGCCATGGCGGTCGGCTGCTTTCATCCCGGCGGTGACTGTCAGCGCCTTATCACAGATCGTGTGTCGAACGTCGGATTCAAGGGTTTGCAGGCCTTCCAACAGATACAGATACTCCAACAGGGTGTGGTGGTAGAATCGGGTCATGCAGCAGTTGTCCGCACAGCCATTGCACTGGAACCCATATTGCCCGGCAACGGCTGCATAGGCCCGATCCATCTCGCCAAAAAGGGTCCCCAGCCGTTTCATCAGAGGGAGACAGCCGCGCCTGATAGTCAACAATGTTTCGGGGGGCAGGTTCATGGCGGTCCGGTGTGGCCTCAAACAGTGGGCGAGGGGAAAAAGATTCTTTCGTAAAGGCCGAGGGCATGGCGATCCGTAATGCTGGCGATAAAGTCGCAGACGACCTGCTCCCGGGGTGAGCCGTTGCTCATGCAGCCGGCGATACCCATCCGGGTGAGTTCTTTTCTTAACACCAGTTCGTTGTCCATCAGGTAGCCGTAAAGTTCGGAAAGGATTTTTTTTGCTTTGACAAATTCCCTGTGAACCTGGACGGAGCGGTAGACGTTTTCATAGAGAAAGGCCCGCAATGTGGTCATGGCGCCGAAAACCTCCTCGCTCATGTCAAGCCTCAATTCACCGCCAACCGCCCGGCTGGAGAAGATCAGGTCCCGGATCATGGTGGTGGCCCGCTCTTGGTGGGTCCGGCCAATGACCCGCGTGCAGACGGCCGGCACCTGGTTTTCCCGGATGACACCACTGCGGATGGCATCGTCCAGATCGTGATTCAGGTAGGCCATGATGTCTGAAATCCGAACGATGCGGCCCTCGATGGTACAGGCCAGTTCGTTGATGTCATCGGGCAGGATTTTTCCATAGCCTTTGGAGTGCTTGACGATGCCGTCGCGAACTTCGTGGGTCAGGTTCAACCCGTTGCCGTCGTTCTCGATTACATCCACTACCCGAAGACTCTGCTTGTGATGCGAGAAGTCCGGGGAGTGGATCTCCTGGAGCACCGCTTCTCCGCCGTGCCCGAATGGGGTGTGTCCCAAATCGTGCCCCAAGGCAATGGCTTCGGCCAGGTCTTCATTGAGAAACATCGCCCGGGCGATGGTCCGGGCAATCTGAGCCACCTCCAGGGTATGGGTCAGGCGCGTGCGATATTCATCCCCCAGCGGGTTGAGGAACACCTGGGTTTTATGCTTCAGCCGCCTGAATGCGTTGGCGTAGACGATGCGGTCACGGTCGACCTGGAACGCGGTGCGGATGGGGCAGGCATCCTCCGGCCGTTGCCGGCCACGGCTGTGTGCGCTCTGGCAGCCGAATGGAGACATGAAGTTATTCTCGCGTTTTTCAAATTGCTCGCGGATGTTCATGGCGCTCTGGTTGTGATTTTTTCATAGATGTATTATTTTTAAATGGTTATCTATTCACAGACAAAAAGCTTTGTAAAGTGGTATCTTGGCTGCGGAAAGGTGCGATATGGCTGGTCATCATCTGATACTGGGGGAACTTGGCGACTTCATCTCCGGTGAAATCCTGGCAGATACCCACGACGAGCGCTATCGCCAGAAAATTTCCCGCTTCCTGGTGGTAGACAGGGGGTATGCAAAAGCGGATATCCATCCCCGCAATCGCATGATTGTTGTCGCCGGCGACCGGAAGGGGCGGTTGATGCTGGATTTTGCGGTAACGGTTGACGATCGCACGGCAATGGTGATTAAATACGGACCAGGTTCCTTGGTGACCCGTTATCGGCCGGCGCTGGCCATTTCGCGCCTGGTGGCGCCTTACCAGATCCCGGTAGTGGTGGTGACAAATGGTGAGTCGGCGGACATTCTCGACGGCGAAACCGGCAAATTGACTGGCTCGGGGTTCGATCAGATTCCCGACCGGCAACGCCTGGTTCAGCAACTGAAGCGAGCTAAGTTTTCGCCCATTTCACCAGAGCGAGCGGAAATGGAGGCAAGGATCGTTTACGCATTCGAAATTGACGGCGGCTGTCCCTGTGACGATACTGCATGCAGGATCGTATGAACGCCGAGACGGTTACGGTATCCGATACCGTGTTCATGTCAGCGGCGCTCGACCTGGCCCAAGCGGCGCTGGTGGACGGTGAGTTCCCGGTGGGCTGTGTGATTGCAGACGGTGAGATCGAGGTTGCCCGTGGACAGCGAACGGGCACGGCAACTGGATCGGTTAACGAGATCGACCACGCTGAAATCAATGCCCTGCGGCGTCTTTCCGACCATATGCAGGACATCGACCCTTCGACACTGACCATATACTGCACGATGGAGCCTTGCCTGATGTGTTTTTCCGCCATTCTGCTCAGTGGCATCGGCAGGATCGTATATGCCTATGAAGATGTGATGGGGGGCGGGACCGCATGTGACCGGTCCGGTCTGTCACCCCTGTACCGAAACGCTCAATTGACGGTGATCGCCGGTGTATTGAGAGCAGACAGCCTGTTGCTGTTCAAACAGTTTTTTGCCGATTCGGCCAACCCCTACTGGGCGGACAGCCTGTTGAGTCGCTACACATTGGAACAACCGCTTTCTGCGTGAACGGTTTTCGTGCAGTCGCCCATTTTTTGCTTGCATTTGCCGGCGGCGTCATATATTGGACTAAAGTTTAGTATCGAGTACCGGACCACTGTCCGGTGGTTCGAGTCGAAGTGAATACATTGGTCTGCCAATGGTTGGCAGGCTAAAGAAAACCGAACGTTCAAGGCTTCAGGAGGTGGAAGTATAGCTGGCCCCAGAAACAGACAGATGGACAGGAGGCCGCCCGATACCACGCGGATCAACCAGGGTATCCGGGTGAGGGAAGTCCGCTTGATTGACCCGGAAGGAAACCAGGTCGGCGTACTTCCGATTCATCAGGCGTTGGCCAAAGCCAATGATTATGGTCTGGACCTTGTTGAAATTTCGCCCAATGCAAAACCGCCGGTATGCAAGATTATGGACTACGGGCGGTTCAAGTATGAGCAGACGAAAAAACAACAAGAGGCCAAAAAGAAGCAGACCACTTTTCAGCTCAAAGAGATCAAGGTGCGGCCCAAAACCGGTGAGCATGATCTTGGGACGAAAATGGGGCACATCCGTAAATTTCTTGACCGTAAGGACAAGGTCAAGGTCACGGTGATGTTTCGAGGCCGGGAAATCACGCTCTCAGATCGTGGAAGGGCGCTGTTGCAGCATATTGCCACTGAACTTGAAGAGATCGCCGTCGTGGAGCAATATCCCAAGTTCGAAGGGCGGACGATGATGATGGTGCTTGCTCCCAGATCCCAGGCGGTGTCACCCGGCCAATGACGGGTGGTGGTACCGGCATTCGGGGTCAGGCCATGGCCCGCACGAAAAGAAGCAGATCATTTCAACAGTTGGCGTGAACGCTTGTATCTTGTTCACGCCATCGGTTTTTGAAATGTGATTTTCGTCCGATTTAAAAATTCAGAATGACGATCAATTTTCTGTTCGAGGAGAGAAACCATGCCGAAAATTAAAACCAACCGGGCGGCCGCCAAACGGTTCAAGAAAACCGGGTCCGGCCGGTACACGTTTTCGAAGTCTCATCACAGTCACATCCTGACAACCAAATCAAGGAAACGAAAGCGCTCCCTGAAGAAGATGCAACTGATCAAAAAGAGCGACATGCGAGAAGTTCGGCTCCTTTTGCCAAACGGTTGACCGACGTTAAATGAGAAACTATAAAGCAGGTTTTACCGGTTGGTGGCATCTGACGAACAACCCAGGTGCAGGTGGCGCGGTGGCCTGTTAGCAAGGAGATGAAATCATGCGAATTAAAAGAGGCTTCAAGGCGAGAAGACGCCGCCAGAAAGTCCTAAAACTGGCCAAAGGGTTTCGCGGTGGACACAGTAAACTGTTTCGGACCGCGGCAGATACGGTGGATAAGGCCCTCAACTATGCCTATCGGGATCGCAAACAGCGAAAGCGTCAATTCCGCCGGCTGTGGATAGCCCGCATCAACGCAGCGGCGCGTATGAACGACCTTTCCTACAGCCGGTTCATCAGCGGCCTGAAGAAGGCCGATGTGAACCTGGATCGGAAGGTGCTCGCCGAACTTGCAATATCCGATCCCTCTGGATTTGCCCAGATTGCCGCGCTGGCGTCACAGCAGGGTTAAGCCGGGTTGATCTGTCGCGGCAGATGCCGCACGAATCGTTATCCTCCCGCTGCCCCCCCCTTAATTGAACCGCTTAAGTGACCGCACTCCTCGTCCCGCTCCGGCGGGACCGAGGGGAGGCGACAATCCATTTTAAACGCAGAGCGACAATCGTGGAAAATACCTTAGAACGGATATATGCGGACGCCATGGAAGCGCTGGCATCAGCTACCGATGTTGATACGGTAAACGATCTCTCCACCCAGTACCTGGGTCGGAAGGGATACATTACCCACTATTTGAGAAACATTTCCCACCTTCCCGCCGAGGAACGACCCCGGGCGGGAAAACGGGCCAATGAAATCAAGCGCACGCTGGAAAGTCAATTCAAGAACACATTGACCCGTCTGGCGAGTGTGTCCAAAACGCCAACGGACCGCATCGATGTATCCCTGCCGGGTCGCGTGCCGGAAAAAGGATCGCTTCACCCCATTACCCAAATTACCAACCGCATTTGCAGCATTTTTTCACAGATGGGCTTCGATGTGGTTGAAGGCCCCGAGGTGGAGACGGACTATTACAACTTTGAGGCGCTCAATATTCCCAAAAATCATCCAGCCCGGGACATGCAGGATACTTTTTACGTGTCAGACAATGTCGTCCTTCGAACCCACACCTCACCCACCCAGCCACGGGTGATGGAAAAGCAGTCGCCGCCGGTGCGCATCATCGCCCCGGGCAAAGTGTACCGGTGTGATTCCGACCTGACGCATACTCCCATGTTTCACCAGGTTGAGGGGCTGCTGGTGGATCACCATGTCTCCTTTGCCGACCTCAAGGGGACACTGACCGCGTTCATTCACCAGATGTTCGACGACCAGACCACATTGCGGTTTCGGCCCAGCTTCTTTCCATTCACCGAACCCAGCGCTGAAGTGGATATCCGATGCGTAATTTGCAGGGGAAAAGGATGCCGTGTCTGTTCCCAAACCGGATGGCTGGAAATCCTGGGCTCCGGAATGGTCCATCCGGCGGTGTTTGAAAATATCGGCTATGATACCAGTCAATATACCGGATTTGCTTTCGGCATGGGGGTGGAGCGGATTGCCATGCTTAAATATGGCATCGATGATATTCGGCGCTATTTCGACAACGACTACCGATTCTTGAGTCAATTTTAACGGAGTGCTCCAGATCCCATGAAAGTAAGCTTAAACTGGCTGAAAGAATATGTGTCCATCGATATGGCGATCCCGGATCTTGCCGATGCACTGACCATGGCAGGACTGGAAGTGGAGGCTGTTGAAGATCGCTTCGCCCATCTGGAAACGGTGGTTGTCGGGCAGGTGGTAGACGTTGCCCCTCACCCCAACGCCGATCGGCTGAAATTATGCCGAGTGGATGATGGCACCGGTCTTGTGACGGTTGTTTGCGGGGCACCCAATGTAGCTGCCGGGGTGCGTGCCCCCCTGGCCCGTGTGGGTACACAACTGCCCGACGGCACCTTGTTGGCAAAGACCGTCATCAGGGGAGAAACTTCCGAAGGCATGCTGTGCAGCGAGGTGGAATTGGGCCTGGGGCTGGACGGTTCCGGTCTTATGTTGTTGGATGGAGACCTTCCACCCGGAAATTCCTTGAAAGCGGCGCTGAATCTTTTCGACTGCATCCTTGAGATCGGTTTGACGCCCAACCGGCCTGATTGCCTGAGCATGATGGGGGTGGCCCGTGAGATTGCCGCTATCCAGGGGGTCAGCATGAATCCGCCGGTGTTCAGCCTACCCGATGCCCAAGGAGATATCCGCGCCTTGACCTCGGTGACCATTGAAGCACCGGATCATTGTCCCCGATACGCCGCCAGGCTGCTTGAGCAGGTCACCGTCGCGCCATCGCCTTACTGGCTTCAGGACCGGTTGCGTTCGGTGGGTGTGCGGCCGATCAACAATCTGGTCGATGTGACCAATTTCGTAATGCTTGAGACCGGGCAACCCCTGCACGCTTTTGATTTTGACCACCTGTCCGGCCATCGGATCGTGGTACGAACGGCTGCGGATCAAGAACTGTTTACCACGCTGGATCAAAAGGCGCGACGTCTTTCCGACCAGGTGCTCATGATCTGCGACGGTGAAAAGCCGGTGGCCGTCGGAGGTGTCATGGGTGGGTTGAACTCTGAAATCGAAGCAACCACCACCCGGGTGCTCATCGAAAGTGCCTGCTTTGATCCGATCAGCATTCGCAGGACATCCAAGGCCCTGGGGCTCAATACCGATGCATCCCACCGGTTTGAGCGGGGCGTGGACCCGGACGGCACCCTGTTCGCCCTGAACCGCGCTGCCGGACTGATGGCCGAGTTGGGAAAAGGGCGTTTGGTCGATGGGGTTATCGATGAGGATTTCAGAACCTCTGGCCCCCTGGTGCTCTCCCTTGATGTACCGGCAACCAATGTCCTTTTAGGCACCGATCTGGAGCGTGATCGCATGGCCACCTTATTGGAAAGTATCGAATTCGAGGTCCAATCCGACGGTGACGGGGTCCTTCGGGTGCAGGTGCCGTCTTTTCGCGTGGATGTCACCCGCCCCCACGATCTCATGGAAGAGGTGGCCCGTCTATCCGGCTACAACGAGATTCCCACCACCTTCCCCATGCTGCCGGCTCAGGGCACGACCCCTTCCCCGTTGATGGTCCGTCGTAACCAGGTCAGGGACATTCTCAGTGGATTCGGTTTTTTTGAGGCCGTCAACTACAGCTTCATCAGTGCCGACTCCTGCGACCGGATTCAATTGGATGCAAATGATCCCCGTCGTCATCATGTAGCGCTGCTCAATCCCATCTCCGAAGAGCAGGCGGTGATGCGGACCACACTGGTTCCAGGCATACTGGAAGCGGGTCAGCGAAACATTGCCCGGCAGCAGACCAGTCTGCGGCTGTTTGAAGTCGGAAAAGTTTTTCTGCCCCAATCGGATGCGCCGCTTCCTTTGGAAAAGGAGATGCTCGTCGGCCTATGGACCGGTCGTCGGGAAAAAGCCGCATGGCACACCCGGGAAGTAGCCTGTGATTTTTTTGATATCAAGGGAACCGTGCAAGGTCTGGCACTCGCCCTGGGGATTACCGCCCTGTCGTTTTCCGAAATGCCCGACGGGCAGTGCCGTTACACGCGTGCGGGTCGAACGGCGCAGGTCCTTCATGACGGGCGGGTGCTGGGACTTGTGGGGGAGGTGGACGCTGGGGTGGCGGACACTTACAACCTCAAGCAGCAGGCGTTTATTTTCGAACTGGACCTGGAGATAATGGGTGGGCTGGCATCCGATTCCAAGCAGATGAAACCTATCCCCCGGTTCCCCTCCACGTCCCGTGATATCACCGTTATCGTCGATCAGGCGATCGAGTCCGGGCGCCTGCTGGATGCGGTGGTCCAATTCGGCGAAGAGCTGGTGGAAGACCTCTACCTGTTCGATGTGTTTGCCGGAGATCCCATACCCGCGGGGAAAAAGAGCGTATCCTTCCGGGTCGTCTATCGATCCGCCGAACGAACCCTGGAGGATGAAACCGTCAATACGATTCATCATCATCTCACCCATCGCCTGATTACCGAATTTGGTGCGGCATTGCCGGCCTGATCCACCTGAAGCCGCCGGCAGGGCTTCGCCGACATGGATGACTCCGATGAAAGAAGAGGCTTACGGCGCGGCCGACATACCCGACAAGTTTTATTTCAAGATCGGTGAAGTCAGCGATATAGCCGGTGTGGCGCCCTATGTGCTGCGTTTCTGGGAAACAGAATTCAAGCAGATCAAACCCAAGCGCACCGATGCGGGACAGCGCCTCTACCGCAGGCAGGATGTGATCCTGGTGTTAAGGATCAAGCACCTGCTCTATCGCAGAAAGTTTACCATTGAGGGTGCCCGGCAGCATCTGAAGAAGAAACCTGAGACGGCACCGGGACCGGATACGCATATCGCGGTGCCGGACATCGCCGAGATCAGGGAAGAACTGATTCGAATCCGGGATTTGATTGATGGCCACCGGCGATAGTTGCCATCTGCCGATCGGGTTTGCCGACTACCCCCCCATGCAGCCCATTCTGCCGCAACGGTGTATCGCGGTTGGATAGAAAGCTGTTGACATGACATCTGTTTTGCCTTAATTAGTATTCCTTGGTGAGCGGGCATAGCTCAGTTGGTAGAGTACAAGCTTCCCAAGCTTGGTGTCGCGAGTTCGAATCTCGTTGCCCGCTCCATTCCAAGTCCGTTTTCGTCTGTTTCGGCTTTGGTTGCTGGAATAATGGCGGTTTCTCCGCCTGACGTGGTTTTATGGACTGGTAAGTGACGGTATCCATTATCGGTTTGAACATGGAAACGGGCGGTTTGCCCGTTTTTGTTTTTTAGTTCGGTGGGACGATGGCCAAGCGAGCCGGAAAGCGAAAACAAAAAAGCGGTGCCTCGGCGCCGATCCGTCAGCCGGATCCGGAGATCCTGAAGCGACAGCGGGCGTTCGTCGATTCGGTTGCCCGTCTGGCCGATCCCCTGTGTGTTGCCGAGGGGATGGAACTGGTCCATGTGGAGTACCAGCGAGAGCCGGGTGGATTGACCTTGCGTCTCTACTTGGACAAGCCCGGGGGCGTCACACTCGACGACTGCGTTGACATCAGCCGCCAGCTAGAAGACATTCTGGATGTGCACACGCAGGATGCACCGCCATATCGGCTGGAGGTCTCATCGCCGGGCCCCGACCGGCCGGTGGGAAAGCTTGATGATTTTATGCGCTTTCTGGGACATCGGGTAAAAATCCGACTGGCCACTGCCGTGAACGGTCGTCGAAATTTTAGTGGCGTGCTGGCCGGGGTGATTGACGATATGGTCCAGTTGCAGTTGGATAAAGAGACGGTTAGTCTGGATTATAAGGATATTACACGGGCGCGGCTGATCAATTATAATGGAGAACGCTGATGTTTATAGCAGATATCAAACGTGTGGTGGAACAGGTAAGCCGGGACAAGGGCATCGATGTGGAAATTCTAATCCGCGCCCTGGAAGAGGCGTTGCGTTCTGCTGCCAGAAAAAAATTCGGCAGCAAGGTCGACATTGAGGCGCAGTACAGTCCCGACACGGGTGAGATCGAGGTCTTCCAGTTTAAAGAGGTCGTCACAGAGGTGACTGAGCCGGACCTGCAGATCAGCCTGGCCGAAGGGCGCAAGCTCGACCCCGACTGTGAGGCAGGCGACAGTCTCGGCACAAAAATGGACACCTCGAGCTTCGGCCGGATTGCTGCGCAATCCGCCAAGCAGGTCATTATCCAGAAGATGAAGGATGCAGAGAGGGATGCGGTTTACTCCAGCTATATTGACCGCAAAGGTGAAGTCATCAACGGCATCGTCCAACGGGTGGACCGTGGCAATATCATCGTCAACCTGGGCAATACCGAAGCCATCCTGCCCACCCGGGAACAGATTCCCAGGGAAAACTACCGGCGGGGAGACCGGATCCGGGCCCTGATCTTCGATGTACTCTATGATACGCGGGGGCCTCAGATCGTGCTTTCGCGCACGCATCCCGACCTGCTGATCAACCTGTTTAAAACCGAAGTGCCCGAGATCAGCGAAGGAATTGTGGAAGTCAAAGGGGCTGCCCGGGAGCCGGGCGTTCGTGCCAAATTTGCCGTTTCTTCCCATGATTCAGATATCGACCCGGTGGGGGCCTGCGTGGGCATGAAGGGCAGCCGGGTGCAAAATGTGGTGCAGGAACTTCGGGGTGAGAAGATTGACATTATCACCTGGCATGTGGATGCGGCCAAATATGTTTGCAACGCCCTGGCACCTGCAGAAATTTCCCGGGTGATCATTGATGAAGAAAATAATGCCATGGAGGTCATCGTTCCCGACGAATTCCTGTCCGTTGCCATCGGCAAGCGAGGCCAGAACGTACGCCTGGCTTCCAAGCTGACCGGCTGGCATCTGGACGTCAACTCAGAGTCCAAATACGATGAAATGATGAAGATCGGCTACGAATCACTGGTCAATGTTCCCGGCGTCGGCAGCAGCCTGGCGGATTCTTTTTTCGAAAAGGGTATTTATTCAGCAGAAGAACTGGCCGAATCCGTAATTGAAGAGCTGATCGAAATCCGGGGTATCGGGCAGGAAAAGGCCGTTGCGCTCATAGAAAATGCACGGCAGTATGTCATTGAGGCTGCCAAGGCCGCCGAATCCCGGCGCCTGGAGGAGGAAGCCCGGGCCGCTGAGGAAGCGGCACGGACCGATGCAGAAGACGACGCGCTGCCGGCCGACATGCCAGCGGATGAATCGAATGAAAAGGCAGTTTCGGATACCGAAGCCTTGGAAGATGAGCAGTAGCGGACCAGGGTGCGGAAGAGGCAACAGGGCGACAACTGTCTATAACCAGATTTGGGGGGAAATGGATGGCAAAAATCAGAGTATATGAATTTGCCAGAGATCTTAACATGACGAACAGGGAACTCTTGGACAAGATCCGGGACCTTGATATCGACGTCAACAGCCATATGAGTTCTCTGGACGAAGATGTGGTGGCAAAGGTCAAATCAGCGATTTACGGCGAAAAGGACGATCACCTTGAGGAAAAGCGAGTACGGCCCACCGTAATCCGGCGGCGCAAGGTTGTCACGCCTCAGGAACCGGTTGTTTCCGAGGTCGATTCCGCTCCGGCGACCGAACCGGAAGCTCCGCCGGTGGAGGCGGAAGAAAAAACTCAGGCAGCGGTTGAAGCGAAAACACCGCCGGTAAAAAAGACCGCGGTGAAAAAGCGTAAGCCAGACCAATCCGCCAAAATTATTGCCAAACCCAAAACAGCAACACCCGAAGCACCACTGGCAGCATCGGAACCTGAACCGGTGGATGTTGCCCCTGCTGGCGACGCGGCCGAACCGGCAGCCCCTGTATCGCCGGAAGCGGATGCTCCGATTGCCGACGATAAAGCACCGGTCGATGAAATGGCAGCCCCCCCTGCCGGCGCGACCGATGGTGATCCGGCCTCCGGAGAGCCTGTTGCCGTGCCTCCGTCTGCTGGCGAGCCTGCCAAAGCGCCCGTGGCAAAAGGCAAGAAGGTCAAGAAAGAAGCAGCGGCAAAAATTATCAAGCTGCCGACCAAAGCCCAAATTGCATCCGCTGAGGCAGCGCGCATCGCACCGGCGGAGCCACCATCCCGACCGTCTTTGCAGAAACCGGAAGCCACCGATGCACCGGTTACCGCCAAAGAGAAGAAAAAGAAGGGCTGGCGGAAAAAAGACGACGATTCCGATGGCATTCGGTTTACCAAAAAGAAAGGCGGTTTTCGTAAAAGGGAGATCGTCGAGGGTGCCGCACTCTACAGCGGTAAAATGCGTGGGCGGAAAGGCCGAAAAGGCAGTAAGCTGAGAGCCATGCCGGCCGGCCAGAAAACCCAGATTACCACTGCCAAAGCGATCAAACGGCGGGTAAAGGTTGATGAGACCATCGTGTTGTCTGAATTGGCGAAAAGAATGGGTATCAAGGCCAACGAAATGATCGTCAAGCTCATGGGGATGGGCGTCATGGCCACCGTGAACCAGACCATCGATTATGATACGGCGGTGCTGGTGGCCGGTGAGTTCGATTATGAGGTGGAAAGGGCGTCTTTCGAAGAAGACCTGATCCTGAAGAAGGCCGACGCAGATGACCCCGAAAAACTGGTCTCCAGACCCCCTGTGGTGACCATTATGGGCCACGTGGACCACGGTAAGACATCGCTGCTTGACGTGATTCGTAAAACCCGGGTGACCGAAGGCGAAGCGGGTGGTATTACCCAGCATATCGGTGCTTATCATGTAGAGACCGAAAAGGGTGTTATCGCGTTTCTGGACACACCGGGCCATGAAGCCTTTTCGGCCATGCGGTCGCGCGGCGCGAAGGTGACCGACATCGTCGTGCTGGTGGTTGCCGCCGACGACGGGGTCATGCCCCAAACCGTAGAGGCGATCAATCACTCCAAGGCCTCGGGGGTGCCGATTATCGTGGCGGTCAATAAGATGGACAAGCCGGATGCCGACCCGGATCGGGTTCAGCGTGAACTCAGCGAGCACGGCCTGATGTCGGAAGCCTGGGGCGGTGATGCCATTTTTGTGATGGTGTCTGCCAAAAAGAACACCGGGATCGACGAGCTGCTTGAGATGATTTTGCTTCAGGCGGAAATACTGGAACTCAAGGCCAATCCTGACAAGCTGGCCAGCGGCCACGTGGTCGAGGCCAAACTGGATTCGGGGCGCGGGCCTGTGGCAACCGTCCTGGTGCAGGAGGGCACCCTGCGTGCCGGCGATTCGATTGTCTGTGGCATGCATTACGGAAAAATTCGTGTGCTCCAGGACGATTTAGGCCGCACAGTGGAATCTGCCGGTCCGTCCATGCCGGTCGAGATTGTAGGCCTTTCCGGTGTGCCCATGGCCGGCGATGAATTGGTGGCGTTGGCAGATGAGAAGGATGCGCGCCAGGTCAGCCAGCACCGCACCCAGAAACAGCGCTCCAAGGAGCTGGCCAAAACCAATCGGCTGAGCCTGGAGGGGTTGTTCGAAAAGATGCAGAAGGGTGAGGTCAAGGACCTTAACCTGATCATCAAGGCGGACGTGGACGGCTCCATCGAAGCGTTGAGGGATTCCTTGGTCAAGCTGTCCAACGAAGAGGTGAGCATCAACGTGGTTCACGCGGCCACCGGTACCATCACCGAGTCGGACATATCCCTGGCCGCCGTCTCCAACGCCATCATCATCGGCTTCAACGTCCGGCCCAATGCGAAAGTGCAGGAACTGGCCGCCGAAGAAAACGTGGATATGCGTTTTCACAACGTCATCTACAATGTCATCAAGGAGGTCAAGGATGCCATTGTGGGCATGATGGAGTCCACCTTCGAAGAGCGAGTGCTCGGCCGTGCCGAGGTTCGCCAGACCTTCCATGTGCCCAAGATCGGCACCATTGCCGGTTGTTATGTAACCGACGGTAAGATCCAACGGGGGCAGCTCATGCGGTTGGTCCGGGACGGCATCATCACCTACGAAGGTAAAAACAACAGCCTGCGCCGGTTCAAGGACGATGTGAAGGAAGTCCAATCCGGCTATGAATGCGGCATCAGTATTGAAAACTTCAATGACATCAAGGTCGGTGACGTGATCGAAAGCTATTACCTGGAAGAGATTCGACCGGAAGTGGAGTGATGAGCCGCAATGGTCGTCGGTGTGGGACACATTGTATTCAGGATCTATCCGTGCCGTTCCTTGAAAGAAAAGCGCAAGGTCGTCAAGGCGATCGTTGCCCGTATCCGGAACCATTTTAACGCGTCGGTTGCCGAGGTGGCGGACAATGACACCTATCAGCGGGCGGTGATCGGTGTCAGCCTGGTAGGCAGTGACCGCCGCATAATCAATGCAAAACTGGATAAAGTGTTTAATTTTGCCGAAACCCTCGGGCTGGCGGAAATGATTGACAACCAGATGGAAATCATCTCCTTTTAAACGGCGGCCTCCCGGCGAGCGACCGGCTGCAATGATTCGGTGACCGGATCGAATGTGAGACAAGCGTGGTAACCAGATCTTTTAATCGAGCGGAAAGAGTCGGCGGGCAGGTGCAGAAGGTGCTGGCCAATCTCATTCGAAGGGGCGTCAGCGATCCGCGGCTGGCCCAGGCCACCATTACCGGAGTAACCTTGAGCCGTGACCTGCGGATTGCCAAAATATACGTTGCCGCCCATGGTGGCGCGAGTGGCGAACAGGCCCTTTTGGCCGGGTTCGAAAGTGCCAAAGGCTTTATCAAGCGGGAACTGGCCAGAGAGCTCGGCCTTCGGTACATGCCGGAACTGAGGTTCTTTTACGATGCGTCGTTTGACTATGGGGCCCATATCAACCGGGTACTGAAATCCATAAAGATCAATGATGAAAAAAATAATCCGACAACTGACGACCAGTAGCCGCATTTTACTGGCATCCCACGCCAATCCGGACGGCGATGCCATCGGCTCCCTGCTGGCCATGGGCATTGCCCTTGAACGGCTGGGGTGCGACGTGACGCTCTACAACGAGAGTGCCATACCCGCCGTGTATCGGTTTCTGCCCTCGGTGGACTGTATCCAGAAACAGCTGCCGGATCAGGAACGATTCGATACGGCCGTGTTGCTGGACTGCGGAGGACTGGACCGCGTTGGTTCGGCCGTCGCTGCCATCGCTGCCATACCGGCCATTGTCAACATCGACCATCACGCCACCAATACCCGCTTCGGGCAATATCATCTGGTGGATGTGGATGCCTGCGCCACTTCGGAAATCGTCTATCGGTTGATTCGATCCATGGGCATTGAAATGAACCTGGCCATGGCTACAGCCATCTACACCGGCATTCTGACGGATACGGGTTCCTTCCGGTTTTCCAACACCAACCGGGCCGCTTTTGCCATTTGCGAGGCTATGGTGGCTATCGGGGTCAGGCCGTCAACTGTGGCCCAGCATGTATATGGTACCTATTCCCTGGGACGGATCAAATTGCTCAACCTGGCTCTGGATTCCATCGAAATATCCAACAACGGGAGCCTCTCCATCATGACGGTTACCCGGGAGATGCTGTCGGATACCGGCACCCAGCCGGAAGATGCGGATGGCCTGATCAACTATGCCAGGCGGATTCAGGATGTCAAGGTCGCCGCCCTTATCCATGAGCTGGAAAACGGCAATGGTGTGTCGAAGGACCGGAAGCGATTTCATGTGAGTCTGCGGTCGGATGGCAGTGTGGATGTTTCCCGTATTGCCACGAATTTCGGAGGAGGCGGTCATGCCGGCGCAGCCGGATTCTCCGTAGAGTCCAGTTTGGCGGAACTAAAGCGGACGATATACGGCCTGTCCGAGGGTTTAAGCGGGACATGCCATCTGAACTGAACGGAATTGTGGTGGTCGACAAACCCGAGGGCATTACATCGGCCGGGGTTGTCGCCCAGGTTAAAGGACTCTTCGAGGCTAAAAAAGTTGGCCATACGGGGACGCTGGACCCCTTTGCCACCGGTGTTCTGATTTGTTGCCTCAACCAGGCCACCCGGCTTTCCCAGTTTTTCCTCAAGGGAGACA
The DNA here is from genome assembly GCF_055467485.1 of Desulfosarcina sp. Classification (NCBI taxonomy): domain Bacteria; kingdom Pseudomonadati; phylum Thermodesulfobacteriota; class Desulfobacteria; order Desulfobacterales; family Desulfosarcinaceae; genus Desulfosarcina; species Desulfosarcina sp. The sequence continues at coordinate 53,435 of NZ_JBUOIV010000012.1, forward strand.
AGACGTACGAGGCGGAACTGGTCATGGGTACCGTAACGGACACGCAGGATGCGACGGGAACCGTGATTGAACGGCATCCGTTGGATGGTGTGTCCGTGGAAGAGATCCATGAAACGGCGGCGCGGTTCGTGGGAACGATCACTCAGGTTCCCCCGGTCTATTCGGCCCTGAAGCATCAGGGGACACCGCTTTATAAACTGGCCCGCCGGGGATCGCCCGTGGAGAAGCCCGCCCGGCCGGTACGGATTAACCATCTGGAGATACGCGCGGTCAATCTGCCGACGGTTCGATTCTCGGTGTCCTGTTCATCCGGCACCTATGTGCGCACGCTGAGCGCCGACATTGGCCGGAAACTGGGCTGCGGCGGGCATCTCAAGGCCCTTCGCCGGACAGCCAGCTGCGGGTTTTCCATCGACGCCGCCTTCAGCCTCGAGAAGCTTGCGCAATACAGGGAACAAGGCGCGTTGGGCGAAACGGTGATTCCCATGAACGAGGCGCTGCCGTTCATGCCCGTAGCGGTGGTCGATGACGGGCTGGCCAAAAGGATCCGCAACGGCACGAAACTGACGGAAGCAGACCTTCCGGTTCCGCCTCGGATGACAAGCCGGGGCGAGTTCAAGGTGGTTGACCGGAACGGCCGGCTGATCGCCGTCCTGGCCGAATCGCCGGCAGCGGGCAGCTATAATTATTGTTGTGTTTTTTCGGCGTAAAGGTGATAACCCAAGTGTTATCGAGTGATTTGAATTGATTTTACATGCCGCCGGTCATCATGCGGCCGTTCGGTTTCAACCCAGATGAAAAGCAAAACGTAAGTCGGTAACCACTTTAAGGAGGAAGAAACATTGGCGTACACAGCGGAAACCAAAAAAGAACTCATTGAAAAATACAAACAGCACGACTCCGACACGGGTTCTCCGGAGGTCCAGATCGGTCTGCTCACCCATCGGATTTCCTATCTGACTGAACATCTGAAAGTGCACAAAAAGGATCACCACTCCCGTCGGGGATTGCTGATGCTGGTAGGCAAGCGTCGTCGACTGCTTAACTACGTCAAGGGCAATGATGTCCAGCGCTACCGTTCTATCATCGAAACGCTTGGGTTGCGGCGCTAAGTTGAATCGACCACGGCAACGGAACGTTGCCGGAACCTCTGTTGGCGGTTTCACGGGTGCGGCAACCGAAAGTCTTGCCGTTGCCGGGTGGTATACGTGTATCCTGTAGCGCTGTTTCCGGGTTACAGATTTGACCAACGGCAATTTTACAGGTAGCGGTCGGTATTGGATCCGCTGCCGGAATACTATCGGGAGAAAGAATTCTAATGGAATGTACATTCAAAGCGGATGTAGGGGGCAAGCCCCTGAGCATTCAGGCAGGCAAGGTTGCCAAGCAGGCATCCGGATCCGTTGTGGTTCAATATGGTGATACGGTGGTTCTGGTAACGGCGGTATCCGCCAATAACGAGAGAGATGTCGATTTTTTGCCCCTGTCCGTGGAATACCAAGAAAAGATCTATGCGGCCGGCCGGATTCCAGGCAATTACTTTAGGAGGGAGATCGGACGACCCAGCGAGAAGGAAACCCTCACCGCCCGGCTGATCGATCGACCCATTCGACCGCTGTTTCCCAAGGAGTATCGTTTCGAGACCCAGGTGATTGCCACGGTGCTCTCCATGGACCAGGAGAACGATGCGGACATGCTGGCCATGGTGGGTGCATCGGCGGCACTGGAGATCTCGGATATTCCCTTTGCCGGACCCATTGCCAGTGTGCGCGTGGGACGTATCGACGGTCAATTTGTGGCCAATCCGACCCTTTCACAGATGGTGGAGAGTGACATCAACATCATTATCGCCGGTTCACGTACGGGTGTGGTCATGGTGGAAGGCGGCGGTGATGTGGTGGGAGAAGCGGATATGCTGGAGGCCATTTTCTTCGGCCACCAGGCCATTCAACCCCTCATCGACATCCAGGAACAGCTCAAAGCGGAAATTGGCAGACCCAAACGGGCATTTATCCCGCCGGAAAAAGATCCGGCACTGGTTGAGATGTTGCGAGAAAAGGCCACTGCACCGCTGCGCGAGGCGCTGACTATCCCTGAGAAGATGAAGCGGTACGAGACCGTGCGAACGGTCAAGTCCCAAATCGTCGACTCATTGGGTGATGAGATGGCGGATCGGCGCAATGAGATCAGCGCCATTCTTGGCGATCTTCAGAAGCAGATCTGCCGGGACATGATTCTCAAAGAGGGCCGCCGTATCGATAACCGGCGGTTCGACGAGGTCCGACCCATCACCTGCGAGGTGGGTGTGCTGCCCAGACCCCACGGCAGCGCTCTGTTTACCCGCGGCGAAACCCAGGTGCTCGGCATCCTGACCCTTGGCGCAGGCGGTGACGAACAACGGGTGGAGACTCTCAGCGGTGAGGAAAACCGGCCCTTTATGCTCCACTATAACTTCCCCCCCTACTCGGTAGGCGAGGTCAAGCGTGTGGGATCCCCCAGCCGGCGCGATATCGGCCATGGCGGCCTTTCCACCCGTGCCATCGAACGGGTGCTTCCGGACAAGGAGGACTTCGATTACACGATCCGCATCGTTTCCGAGGTGCTGGAGTCCAACGGCTCATCATCCATGGGAACCGTCTGTTCCGGGATCCTGGCGCTGATGGACGGTGGCGTGCCGATCAAGGCGCCGGTGTCAGGCATCGCCATGGGACTGGTGAAAGAGGGTGACCAGGTGGTGATTCTTTCCGACATCCTGGGCGACGAAGATCACACCGGTGATATGGATTTCAAGGTGACCGGTACCGCCGAGGGTATCACGGCCCTTCAGATGGACATTAAAATCCACGAGCTTTCCCGGGAAATCATGCAAAAGGCCCTGGATCAGGCAAAAGCGGGCCGGCTGCACATTCTGGACAAGATGCTCGAAGCGTTGGCCGTCCCCCGTGCAGAGATCTCTCCCTTTGCGCCGAAAATAATAGCCATCAAGATAAACCCGGACAAGATTCGCGACATCATCGGCCCCGGTGGAAAGGTGATCCGGGCAATCCAGAGCGAAACCAACACCAAAATCGAGATCGACGACAGCGGCCTGGTGAAGATCGCCGCCACATCGGCCGAGGACGGTGAGGCAGCGCGGCTGCAAGTCGAGACGTTGACCATGGAGCCCGAAGTGGGCGCCACTTACGAGGGAAAGGTGGTCAAGACCACCGATTTTGGTGCTTTCGTTCAGATCGTTCCCGGCACCGACGGCCTGGTGCACATCAGCCAGCTGGCCAACCACCGGGTCGGAAAGGTGACCGACGTGGTCAAAGAGGGGGATACCCTCAAAGTCAAAGTCCTTGAAATATCGAAGGACGGCAAGATCCGGCTCAGCCACAAGGCCGTTTTGGAAGATGAGCGTGGAGCCGACGGTCAATAAAACTACCCTTGATAACGGGGTCCGGATCGTTTCCATGACCATGCCCTACGTACGCTCAGTCTCCATGGGGGTCTGGGTTCACGTGGGGGCCCGTGATGAATCCGATGCCGAGAGCGGACTGTCCCATTTCATCGAACACATGATTTTCAAGGGTACGGTTCGGCGCAGCGCGTTTCAGATCGCCAAGGAATTCGACGCCATCGGCGGCCAGACGAACGCGTTTACCTCCATGGAGCATACCTGCTACCATGCGCGGGTGCTGGACACCCATCTGGAAACCATGGTCGACATCCTCTCGGACATCTTCCTCAATTCGATTTTTGACGAAAGGGAAGTCGCCCGGGAACGGCCGGTGATCGCCCAGGAAATTGGCATGGTGGAGGACAGCCCCGAGGAATGGGTCCACACGATGATGGGACCCGCTTTCTGGGGCGGCCATCCGCTGGGACGTTCCATCCTGGGCTCCCGGGAAAACATCCAGGCCTTCGACAGCCAGGCCATCAAGGGCTTTTTCAAGCGGCTCTACCAGCCCGACCGGATTGTTATCGCCGTCGCCGGCAACGTGGCTCACGATCGTTTTGTGGAGAAGGTGGAACCCGTTTTTTCCACCATCGCCGCCGGCAACGGGTTTGCGCCCCGGCGTGTGCCGGCCACCGGGTGTGGTATCAAACTGAAGCACCGGGATCTTGAACAGTCGCACATCTGCCTGGGTATGAACGGGGTGTCGGTGGCCGACCCCCGCCGTTTTGCCGCCTCCCTGATCAATACGATTTTCGGCGGCAACATGAGCTCCCGGCTTTTTCAGATCATCCGCGAGCAGCGCGGGCTTGCCTATTCCATTTATTCCTTTTTAACCGCTTTTGCCGATTCCGGCATGTTCGGTGTGTATACGGCAGTGGCCCCCACGGATGTTCATACCTGCATCGATTTGATCATGGACCAAATGCGCCGGCTTAAACGGGAGCCGGTATCGGACAGTGCGTTGGCGGATGCCAAGGCGTTCACCAAAGGCAATCTTCTCATGGCCGCTGAAAGTCCTGACAACCAGATGGTCCGCCTGGCTCAAAATGAATATTACTTCGGCCGGACCATTCCCATCCAGTCGGTGATTGACAGCATTGATGCGGTTACGGCCGCTGACCTGCTTTGCCTGGCCGAAGACCTCTGGAGCAGCGGGAATTCCGCCTTGACCATGCTGGGACCCGGTGTCGACCGGACCGACCTTTCCGGAAAACTGAGCCTATAGCGCACAGGCCCGCTGGACAGACATCGGCATCCCGTTTCCACCCGAACCCGAACAACTACCTGCGAGCGGCCTTCTATGCACCCTTCGCCATCGATCGAGTTACTCCGGCTGGACCCGGATAAAAATAAGGACATCCCTCTACCCCGCTACATGACCGCCCAGAGCTCCGGCATGGACGTCTGTGCCGCCCTGAACGAGGACCTGGTGCTGGACCCGGGTCGTATCAGCCTGGTGCCCACCGGTTTCGCGATGGCCCTGCCTGATGGCTTCGAAGCCCAGATCCGTCCCCGCAGCGGATTGGCGGTCAAACACGGCATCAGCATTATCAATGCACCGGGAACCATAGACGCCGACTATCGGGGAGAAGTCAAAATCGCCTTGATCAACCTGGGTCCGGAGCCGGTGACGCTCAAACGGGGAGATCGCATCGCCCAGATGGTGATCCAGCAGGTCTGCCACGTCCGGATCAACATCGTCGAAAAGCTCAACGATACCGACCGCAGTGTCGGCGGATTTGGGCATACCGGCCGATGACCATGAGCCATGCGAATGCGACGCAAGGTTCGGCCGAAGGCAATGGCTGTCTGTCGGTCAGCGTGCTGGCCAGCGGCAGCCGGGGAAATGCCACCTACATCTCCGATGGCCGCACCGCCATTTTAGTCGATGCCGGTCTGTCCGGGGTTGAGATTCAGCGGCGGATGGCCCGCAAGGGGTTGGATCCGAAAAACCTGGATGCCATTCTCGTTTCCCACGAACATGCCGATCACATCCACGGCGTGGGAGTCCTTTCCCGGCGGTTTGGACTGACGGTGTGCATCAATGATGGAACCCGGCAGGCATCGGGAAACGCCCTGGGCAAGCTTTACGGTTTATTCCCGTTTTCGTGCGGCCGCACGTTTACCATCGGCAGCCTGGCCATTCACCCTTTTTCCATTTCCCACGACGCCGAAGACCCGGCAGGTTTCACGATTTCATGCAACGGGGCCAAAGTAGGTGTGGCCACAGATCTGGGAATCGCTACCGGTGTGGTGAAGACTCACCTGCAGGCCTGCGACATCCTCATTCTCGAAGCCAACCACGACCCCCAGATGTTAATCGACGGGCCCTACCCGTGGCCCTTGAAACAGCGCATCCGCGGTCGCAGCGGCCATCTGTCCAATGACGACACCGCCCTGTTGCTGGAGGCGCTCCAGCATGACCGCCTGGCCCATGTGATTCTGGCTCATTTGAGCGAGGAGAACAATACGCCGGAAAAGGCCAGACAGGCGGTAAGGACCGTTTTGAACGGTGCCAGGGTCCGGCTTCATGTGGCGTCCCAGGCAGCAGGCAGCAGCGTCCTGACCCTGCCTTAGGTCAACGCGCAATGGAGCGCGACCCCTGATCAATCATGGCGGCGATCGATGCTTCAACGCTTCCATCCGTTAACTCCACCTGGCGCCTTCAGGTGGGGGGTGTCCGGATTTGGTTGTTGATGAACTCGATAAAAGCCTGGCAAAGGGGAGATAGGCTTCGCTGGCGGTGGCGGGTGAGGTAAAAGGCCCGTTTAAGATTCAGGCCGTCGATGGCCAGTGTCTTCACTTTTCCCGCCGCTACATCGTCGGACACCGCGATGGCCGAGAGAATGGATACCCCCATACGGTTCTTGATTCCCTGGCGGATTGCCTCGGTGCTGCCGATGCGGGCCACCACGTTCAACTCGTTGAAATTCAGACCCGCCTCGGAAAAACTGGCCTGGATGGATTTGAGGGTCCCCGATCCGGGTTCACGGATGATAAAGGGCTCGGTGCGCAGCTGCTTTGTCGAAACCCTCGTTTTTCCGGACCAACGGTGATCAGCCGCCACCACCAGGCACATTTCATCGTCAACCAAATGGGTCTGCAGAATACTTTTATTGCTGGAAACGGCACCTACCACACCCATTTCCAGATCCCCGCCCAGTATCGCCTCAATGACCTGGCGGGTATCGGCAATGGTAAGGTTGACGCTGACTTCCGGAAAGCGGGCGGTAAATGCGCCGATGATCGCCGGCAGCACGAAGGCGCCGGGGATCGTGCTGCCACCTAAATCGAGGCGGCCTTTGACCTTGCCCATGAACTCGGCCATGGCGCTGTCGGCTTCATCTCGCAGGGCGATCATCCGCTTGGCGTAGCGGTATAGCAGGCGTCCGGCCTGGGTTGGCAAGGCCTCCTTGGACAGGCGGTCGATTAGCCGGCAGTCGAAGTGATCCTCCAGATCCTTGATATGGCTGGAGACGGTGGGCTGGGAGAGATGCACGGCCCGGCCTGCCCGCGAAAAGCTTTTCAGGTCCACCACCTTGCAGAAAATTTGAAGCTGCCACAGGTCCATGGCTTAAAATCCGAATTTGGCTTTGATTCGGCGATTGACTCCGGAGGGCACCATGTCCGAGACGTCGCCGCCAAAACGGGCGGCCTCCTTGATGATGGATGAGCTGGTAAAAATCCAGCGCAGGCCGGTCATCAAAAAGACCGTTTCGACCTCCCGGTTGAGTTTCCTGTTCATCAGCGCCAGTTGGAATTCATACTCGAAATCGGACACGGCACGCATTCCCCGCAGAACGGCGTTGGCACGCCGCTTCTGGGCATAGTCCACCAAAAGCCCATCGAAGGTATCAAATTCGACGTTGGCGATGCCTGACATGGATTCATCCAGCATTTCCAGGCGTTCTTCGACGGTGAACAGCGATTGCTTGCCAGGGTTGTGCAAAATGGCGATGATGATTCGGTCGAACAGCTTCAAGCCGCGTTTGGCAATGTCGATGTGTCCGTTGGTAACCGGATCAAAGGATCCGGGATAGACGGCGATTCGTTGCATGAAGGCTCCCAGCGATTGAAAACGGCAAAGGGGATTGGATGGCACTGAACATTTGTCGGGAACGGTCTATAGCACGCTATCCATAAATGAAACAAGGGTTTTCCCGAATCGGCGCTGGTCAATAAGGACCAGCGTGCCCATGGGTTGGACGATGGGCTCGCGGCTGCTGTGTTCGATGATGACACGGGCGCCGGGAGTCAGGATCCCGCATGACGAAAGCCCGGCCAAGGCGGGTGATACGGCAGCGGTTTCATAGGGAGGGTCCAGGAAGACCAGGTCGAAGGCGTCTCGCTCCGGTACCAGGCAGTTGAGGTTTTTTAAGATATTCCATTGGATCACGCGGGAACGATCTTCCAGTCCCAGATCACGGATGTTGCGCCGGATGGCGGAAACGGCCGCCTTGGCCTGGTCCACGAAGACGGCAGATGCCGCGCCCCGGCTCAATGCCTCGATACCCAGGGCACCGCTGCCGGCAAACAGATCCAGCACCCGCTTGGTCTGGACGTTGCCGGCCAGGATATTGAACACGGACTCTTTGATCCGGTCAGCCGTAGGTCGCGTGGCCATGCCGGCAGGAGCCGTCAACCGGCGGCCTTTCAACGTCCCGCTGATCACCCTCATCCTTTTTTTACCTTCATCAACGAACGAATGTATTTCGGCTTCACGCCGATGGCCTTAGCGGTTTTGCCCACATCATTGTCATGGATGGCCAGTTTTTTGCGGACATATTCGGTTTCAAAAGCGATGCGGGCCTGATCCATGCCCTCAATTGAGAAAAGCTCACCCGCTGCGGTTTTAGGGTCCGAGAGGTTGGCGGGCAGATCCTTGATGGTGATGGTGCTTTTTTGAACCATGATGGCCAATCGTTCGATGAGGTTTTTCAGCTCCCGAACATTGCCGGGCCAGGTGTATTTCGTCAGGATGTCAAGCGCATTGGGAGCGATCGTCTTGCGCTTCTCTCGGTTACTGGCGGCGGCCTCGGCCAGGAATATTTCAATCAGGGCGGGGATGTCTTCTGCCCGATCCCGAAGGGGCGGGACGTCGATGGGGACCACGTTGAGGCGGTAATACAGATCTTCCCTGAAACTGCCGTTCTCGATCTCCGCCTCCAGATCCTTATTGGTGGCGGCGATTACCCGGACATCCGTTGTCAACACACGCCCTCCGCCCACCCGCTGGAATTTTTTCTCATCGAGAACCCGCAGGATTTTGGCCTGGGTGACCAGGCTCATGTCACCGATCTCGTCCAGAAAAATGGTGCCGGTATTGGCCAGTTCGAACTTGCCCCGCTTTTTGGTGCTGGAGCCGGCAATGGCACCTTTTTCATGTCCGAACAGTTCGCTTTCGATCAGCGTTTCTGGAATGGCGGCACAGTTGACATCGATCATCGGGGATTCGGCGCGCGGGCTCAACTGGTGGATGGTCCTGGCCACCAGTTCCTTGCCGGTGCCATTCTCCCCTTTGATGAGCACCCACGATTCGGTGGGGGCAACGGCGGCGATCTGCATCTTCAGCGCCTGCACCGGTTCGCTGCCGCCGCTGATGGAGTGCTTTTCGATGGTCTTTTTGCGCAGGTAGCGGTTTTCTTCCTCCAGACGGCGGAAGTTGAGCGCGTTATTGATGGCAACGATGACCTTGTCGATATTCAATGGTTTCTCAATAAGGTCGAAGGCGCCCAGTTTGGTCGCTTTGACGGCGGTTTCCACGTTGCCATGGCCGGTAATGATGATCACCGGCAGAGCGGCGCTGTTTTTTTTGATCTCTTTCAAGGTTTCCATGCCATCGATCCCGGGCATCCAGATGTCTAGCAGCACCAGGTCCGGCGCTTCGGTATCGATAACCTTAAGGGCTTCGTAACCATTGTTGGCGGTGATGACCTCGAACCCTTCGTCGGTGAGCAAGCCGCTGAGAGACTGCAGAATGGAGGGTTCGTCGTCGACGATCAATATAGAGGGGAACATCGGGGTTCTCCTTTCTCAAGAACCAAACCTAAACAGGCAGTTCGATAACAAATTTCGCCCCTTTGGGTAAATTGTCCTGTACCCGTATCATACCGCTATGGTCGGTGACAATGGAGTTGACGATGGTCAGGCCCAGGCCCATGCCGGCCTTCTTGGTGGAAAAGTTGGGTTCGAACAGCCGTATTTTGTCGCTGTCGGCAATGCCGGTACCGTCGTCGGCCACCTCGAGGCGGACCAGCTTCAAAATCGGATCAAAGGCCGCGGTGATCGCAATGTTCCCTTGGTTGCGGACAGCGGCGACGGCGTTGTCAACCAGGTTGATCATGGCTTGCTTGAACTGCTGACGATCCAGGTTCATCTGAGGGATATCGTCACCGATCCGAACATTGAAGACGATATCCGGGTGGCCTTCACGGTAAAGGGAAACGGTCTCTTCGATAATGGGTGACAGTTGGCACGGCTTGGGATCGGCCGTCGGAAAGCGGGCAAATGTGGAGAACTCATTGACCAGGTTTCGGATCAGTTCGACATGATCGATGATCATGCGGGTGCACTCGTCGAACACCGGTTCGTTGATCCGCTCTGAATACCGCCGCTTGAGCCGCTGGGCAGACAGACTGATGGGGGTGAGCGGGTTTTTCACCTCGTGGGCAATGCGCCGGGCCACCTCCCGCCAGGCGGCCATGCGCTGGGCTTTTTCCAGTTCCGTGAGGTCATCGAATACCATGACGATGCCCATGGGGCTTCCTTTTTCATCTTTCAAGGCATTGACATATACGAGAAATGTCCGTGGTTGCCGGTTTACCGTTACCCGCAGGGGGATTTCCAGGGTCTGGTCCCGAACCGAGGTGACGCGATCCATGATATCTTCGGCGAACTGGAGATGATCGGTGATCAGCAAATCGCCATAGTGCTTGTCCAATATGTTTCCGGCTTCGAGATTGAGCATCCGTTCCGCCGACTTGTTGAAGGTGGTGATGATTCCGTTGGCATCCAGGGTGATGACGCCGGCGGAGACATTTTTCAACACGATCTCCATGTACTGTCGCCGTGCTTCGATTTCCTGGTTCTGCTCGGTGAGCTTTCGGGCGGACAATTCCAGCATCTGACGGCCGGACCTCAGATCCCGCGTCATCTTGTTGAATGCATCCACCAGGCTGCCAATTTCATCGTCCGCCGCATTGCTGTCGATTGAGACGGTAAGGTCCCCTTCGGCCACCCGGCGGGTGCCGGCGGCCAGTTCCATGATCGGAATAGTGATGGTTTTAGCCAGGTAGAAGCCGAACCAAACCGCGCAGAAGATCACCAGAAGGGCCACGATCGAAAGGGTGATGTAGTAGGTGATCTGGATCGGTTTTTTCAGCAGCTTGATCTGCTGGTATTCGTCGATTCCTCTGGAAATGGATTCAAGGTTCAGCGCCAGGTCCGGTGGAATAAAAAGTCCCAGCACCACATGGGCGGTTGCCGTTTCAGGCGCGACCCCAAAGGGCACGGTTCCGATCGTTCGGAGCAATTCTCCGTCGCTCAGCGTATCGGTAAGGGTGCGCACCTCCTTTTCACCGGCGTCTTTGGAAAAGGCGCCGGGGGGCGCTGCCTCCATGGAGATATTCTCCAGGTCTTTTCCCAGGGCATAGGTCAGGCGGTTGTAATTGGCCGAATAGACTTCCACTGAATCAAGGTCGAACTCGCGCTGCACCACCTGAATGTAATGATTGAGTTCTTTGAGCTTGTCCGGTTCGGTCAGGGCTTTGCGTTGCAGCTGATAGGAGATCCGCTCCAGGAAAAAGCGCTGGCGGATTTCGTTTTCACGATAGAACTGCTGGCCCACCAGAAGGGATTTCTCCAGGGCTTGTTCCACGGGTACGGTGAACCAGAATTCGATGCTGTTAGTGATGAAGTTGATGGAAAAGAAAAACAGGATGATGGTGGGCAGCAGGGAAAGGGCCACAAAGGCCATGACCAGCCGCGATCGCAGCCGGGCACCCATGACTTTTCGGCGTCGGGCGTAAAGCAGCTTCACCAGGTTTCGGAAAACCAGAAAGATCAATAGGATCAACAGCAGCATGTTGATGTTGATCAGGATGAACATCAAAATGGTGTTGGAAACGGGAATATCGGCACCGAAAGTGATCACCCGGTTTTCCACCAGGGTGAGTACTGCCACCAACACAATGATGATGACCGAGAGCACCGCCTCCCGTTTCCGGCGTTTGCGTTCTTCTACCGAAAGGATCGGTTTTGGCGTAGGACTGCGTTTGCCGAATATCATGAGGGCATATACGAAAAACGGTTAATAGATAAAATCGATGGTATACCAATCGGTTTCAAAATCCCAGAGGGAGAGAAAAAAAAGGACGTTATGCAGGTAATAGGGCAACGTTACCCGGCTGAGTTTTGCTTTGGCCTGGATTTGATACTGTTTGCCCTTTTCCAGCAATCCCAGCGGGATCACCTTTAGGCTGTCGATTTCGGTCATGAGTTTCTTGGCTGCATCGAAGGATTGAAGCACAACGGGGCTGTTGCTATCCCATGATCGAGAAACAGCATATTCTTTTTTAAGGCTGTTGTATTTGATGGTGTGGGTGATGGTCAGGTCCGCCAATTCTTTGTCTAACCAGAGGTTTCGGGTTCGATACAGGTGGATAAAAAAGGAGAATGATGCCGGCACGCCATTTTTGACGGCATCCTCCATTTTTCTGGTAAAGGCGCCGTCCACCGACAGGTACACCAACAGATCATCCCGGGTGTTGGTGACGATGATGTTGGTGAGGGTGGCATCCTTGGCAATGGCCAACCCACAGACGGACATCAGCAGAATAACCATCACAAGAAAGCCTGCTACTCGTTGACCGGATCGGTTCATGGACGTGCCGCTATAAATTTCGAGGTTAACGATAGGTGATCTCAAATATGTTTATTGGATCCTTTAATGCGTTGGTTCCCCGTCTCATCTCTTCGCCATACGCAATTATGCCTTAGGGTTCAAGCGATGCTCCCACTTTGACCCTGAGCCAGCATCCTATCTATCGGGCGGTTATCTAAATAGAAGAAAACAATACGAAAAAAAACATACCGGAACTGCTGGAAAATGGCAAGGTGTTTTGCGGCAGGGGCAAGGACGTGCGACCGAATCATTCCGGCCGGGCGGTCAAGGTGCAGGTTTCCCAGGATCCTTTTTCCTTGAAGAATTTCTCCAGGAAGGCATGGTTGAAGGCGTGACCGGATTTGCTGGCGACGACATGCCCCATGATGGGCATACCGATGAGGGAAAAATCACCGATGCAATCCAGTACTTTGTGGCGAACGAACTCATCCGGATAACGCAGTCCACCCTCGTTGAGGACGTGGTTTCCGTCGATGACCACGGCGTTGTCCAATGATCCGCCCCGTGCCAGGCCATAGCGCTTCATCATTTCCACCTCGTGAAGAAAACCGAAGGTCCGGGCCGCACAAATCTCCTGCGCGAAGGTTTCACTGTCGATGACAAAATCGCATGTCTGCGTGCCGATGAGCGGGTGATCGTAGGCGATGGTGCAGGTAATCCTGAATTCGTCGGCCGGGTAGACGGTTACGGTCTTGCCGTTTTCAGAGAGGGAAATGGGCGCGTTCACTTTAAAAAAGCATTTGTTCCCCTCCTGGCGAAGGGATCCCGCAGATTTGATCAGTTCGGTAAACGGGCCGGCGCTGCCGTCCATGATGGGCAATTCATAGGCGTCCACTTCAACAATGGCGTTGTCGATGGACATACCGGTAAATCCGGCCATCAAATGCTCTACCGTGGATACGATACAGCCTTCGGCTCCGATGACGGTGGCAAGGCTGGTGTCTACGACGTTATTGAAATGGGCGGTAACCCCGGGACGGCCGGGAAGATCGATGCGGACAAACCGGATGCCGTGGTTGACCGGTGCAGGCTTGATGGTCAGCTTAACGGTTTTCCCCGAATGAACGCCGACACCGGAACAGCTTGCCGGCGTGGCAATGGTTTGCTGGTGGTGTTTCATCTTTTTTCTTGTCCTGGCAGGCAGGGAATTTTCCTGCCCGGATGGTTGAGCCGCCGCATGGATCTTTTCGGCTAATGCGTGGCTGAATCACGCCACTGTCTTTTTTCAGGCCGACACGTTCGTGCTGACAATGGGCGTCAACTGGAAAATCACGCTTATTGGCAATCTTAATCACCCGCCTTTCTTTTGACAACCATTATTTGTCATTCCTTCAGGAATTTGATTCGTGTACAAAACCGTTGTTCTTGGCCGTCAGGCTTGGTATATGTGCTACCACGTAAATTTAGCACGAAGTAATCAATTGCTGTCAAGGGAGGTGGCCTTTGCTGGCCAGGGTTTTGAGCAGCGCCGTCATCGGCATCGATGCCTATCTGGTGGAAGTGGAAGTGGATATCGCCCAGGGGTTGCCGACCTTCACTACAGTGGGGCTTCCGGAAGCGGCGGTCAAGGAGAGTCGAGAACGGGTTAAATCTGCCATTACCAACTCTGGCTATCGATTTCCGGCGGATCGAATTACGGTCAACCTGGCCCCGGCAAACATTAAAAAGGAAGGGACAGGCTTCGACCTGCCCATGGCCTTGGGTATTCTCTCCGCCACCGGTATCCTTCCCGAACAATCCATCTCCGGTTACCTGTTTCTGGGTGAGTTGTCCCTGGACGGCCGCATCAAGCCGGTCAATGGTTCCCTGCCCATGGCCATCGCGGCGCAAAAGGCGGGATACCGCGGCATTGTGGTTCCCGTTGATAACGGCAAGGAAGCCTCCGTGGTGTCGGATCTGTCCGTTTATCCGGTGGGCACCCTGGGTCAGGTCGTGGATTTCCTTAGAGGGTTCGCGTCCATTGCACCGTTGAAGACAGACTTGCGGGCCGTGTTCGACACTCCGGATCGTTCCGGGACGGATTTTGCCGAAGTGATGGGTCAGGAGCATGCCAAGCGAGCGCTGGAAATCTCTGCGGCCGGCGGCCACAATGTGCTTATGGTGGGACCTCCCGGATCGGGTAAGACCATGCTGGCCCGACGGATTCCGACGATCCTGCCGCCCCTGTCTTTTGAAGAAGCCATCGAAACCACAAAAATTTTCAGTGTGGTCGGGATGTTAAATCGTGATCAGCCGTTGGCCATCCGCAGGCCTTTCCGTTCCCCCCATCATACCATCTCCGATGCCGGCCTCATCGGCGGCGGCCACATTCCCAGACCCGGGGAAGTGAGCCTGGCCCACAACGGGGTTCTCTTCCTGGACGAACTGCCCGAGTACAAGAAGAATGTGCTGGAGGTATTACGCCAGCCGCTGGAGGATCTTCAGGTAACGATCTCTCGTGCGGCATCCACCCTGACGTATCCGTCCAGTTTCATGCTCATCGCTGCCATGAACCCCTGTCCGTGCGGCTATTTTGCCGACCCGCGCCATGCCTGCCGGTGCACGGCCCACCAGATCCACCGCTACCGGTCTAAAATTTCCGGACCACTGTTGGATCGCATTGATATTCATGTGGAGGTCCCCGCCGTTCCCCATAAGGATTTAATGGTGGAGGAACCGGCCGAACCTTCAGAGGCCATCCGGCAGCGAGTGGTGGCGGCGCGCCGGATCCAGATCCAGCGGTTCAAACGCACAAAGATTTACAGCAATGCCCAGATGGCCAGCCGCCATATCCGCGCCCACTGCCGCATCGGTGATGATGCCCGCAGTCTCCTGGAATCGGCCATCGACCGCCTGGGTCTGTCGGCCAGAGCCTACAACCGAATTTTAAAGATCTCCCGGACCATTGCCGATCTGGATGAAAGGGGCGACATCCAGGTCCACCACATTACCGAAGCGATTCAATATCGCAGCCTTGATCGCACCCGGCACAATCTCTGATCCTTGACCGCGTGGGATATTGAAGCAATAATTGAAGGCATCGTTGCGATCATCAAAATTGTGGAGCTTCCATCATGAAAACTAAGGTGCTGACGTCCGTGTGGCTTCTCTTATTTTTTCTTTTAGGGCCGCTGTTCCATTGCGCCATGCCGGCAGCCGCGGAAATGGCTGCAGGTAAACCCCCTGTCATGCTTCGGTTCGGTATTCATGTGAGTGAGATGGGCAACCTGGACCCCCATTTTGCCGCTGGCTCCCAGGATCGGGCCCTGGCGGACATGGTCTTCAACGGGCTGCTGCGTTACCAGCCGGGAAATGCACCAAAAATAGAACCGGATCTGGCTGAACAGATTCCGGGATTTGAAATGATTGGCGGCCAGCAGGTGTGGACCGTCAAGCTGCGCAAGGGGATTTTGTTTCACCCCGGCCCGCAAACCGCATCCTATGAGTTGACCGCCGACGATGTGGCCTTTTCCCTTCAAAAATCAGCCCGTCGTGAATTTTGTGCATACGCCGGGGAGTACGAGGGTATGACCGTCAGCCCGGTTGACCGATATACGGTTCGGATCACGGTTGAAAAACCTGTTTCATCCATCCTTTTCCTGCCTAAGTTGACCAATTACGCCGGGGGCTTCATCGTCAGCAAGCGGGCCATTGAAACCATGGGATATGAACGGTTCAAGCGGCATCCGGTGGGAACCGGACCCTTTGTCTTCAGCCAATACACATCCGGGGAAAAGTTGGTTTTAAGGGCCCACGATGGCTATTTTCGGGGACGCCCACAGCTCGACGGCGTTGAATTCCATTTCATTCCTGAGATCGACCGGCGTGAAGCCGCAATAAAAGCCGGTCGGCTGGATGTGATCATGGGGTCCGGCGAGAAAGGCTGGCCCGAAAAGATGGCCCACGAACCAGGCATAGCGGTCGATACCCACGGGGTCGGAGAGGTGGCCACCATCTATCTCAACACCCGCATGAAACCGCTGGACGACATCCGCGTGCGTCGCGCCATCGCCTTTGCATTAAATCGGGAGGCGTTTTTGGATACCGTGAGCAAACAGTTCGTGGGAAGCGTCTATTCGCCGGTACCGGCCCAGTTCCTGCCCGGCGGTCTCACGCAAACAGAGGCCGTAAGCCTCAACCTGGCTTACGCGCAGGATCTTGCCAAGGCCAGGCAACTCATGGTCGATGCCGGCTATCCTGACGGTTTTAGACTTGATCTGGTGACCTCTGAAAAGCGGCTTTATCGAACCTACTATGAAGTCATGCAAAGGCAATTGTCCTCGATCGGCATCGACTGCCGGATCACCGTCGCAACCCATTCAAACATGCACAAGCAGATTCGGCGGACGTTGACACCCATTGTGATTTATGTCGCCTGGCGCCCTAACGCGGATGCTTATCTGAGCCAGTTTTTCCATTCCGACGCCATTGTTATCAGCGGAGCCAAGCCTGATACCAATTTTTCGCATTACGACAAGGTTGACCAACTGATCGAGGCGGCCCGGCTGGAGATCGATCCGCAAAGACAGACCCAGCTTTGGGTGCAGGCCCAAATTCGGATTCTGGATGACATGGCCGCTTTTCCGATCATGTTCACCAAGCAGTGCTATGCCCGCAGAACAAGCGTTGATTACGGACACCCGTTGGTTTCCACCATGGCGCTTTACCCCCAGTTTACCGAGAAAACAAGGATGAAGCTCAACCGGTAGAGAACGTTGGTGAACGCGCTGAAAAAGAAGCGTGACGCCGATACCGGGCTTTTACGGAACTGTCAACCTTGCACCGCAGGCCGCATAGAGGAATGGCCGATGAACACCTATTCCAAAGTCTTGATCTCCACGCTGCCGCTGGTATTCCTTCTGCTTCTTGCGACCGTGGGCATCGCCTACCATTTTTCACGCACGGCGCTCACGGAACTGGCCGAGACCTGGCTGGATACCCGCCTTTCAGAGGCGCTCCAGGTTGCCGTCGGGCACGACGACATGCTCCACCGGTATGGACTTGAGGATATTCCAGCCAGTATCACCAAGGCGAAGATGGATGCCGGCACGGCCATGGCCGCCATTGAGGTGGGAGAGCGTGGCTTTATTTTTGCCATCGACCGGCAAGGCATCCTGGCCGTGCATCCCGATCCTGCCATGGTGGGACGGGATGTGAGCCAAAAAGAATGGTTCAAGGCACTTAAACCGATTAGGAGCAGGCTGACCCACCTGACGCCGACGGGCAGGAACCTGGCCATGGTCGACTATTTCGAGCCCTGGGAATGGTACGTACTGGCCAGCGATCCCGAGCAGGAGGTTTATGGCGTTGCCAACCGCATGAGGCCTTATCTGCTTTTCCTGGGGTTGGTCGGATTCGTCGCCATGTCCGGGGCATTGATGTTGCTGACGCGACGATTGACAGCTCCGCTGCGGCTGCTGACTGTCGGGGCTGAGAAAATCGGCGAGGGTGATCTCGACACCCGGATTGCCATCCGCACCAGTGATGAATTCGGTCGGCTTGCCCGGGTGTTCAACAATATGGCCAGCCGGCTTCAGGAAACGTTGACCCAACTGCAGCATCGGGAAGCGCATTTTCGGTCTTTGATCGAAAATTCGTCCGATCTCATCGCTATTCTGGACGCCGAGGGACGCATCTCCTATTTGAGCCCCTCCATCGAACGGATTCTCGGATATCCCCGGGATTCGGTGATGGGTCAGCAGGCGTTCGATTTTATCCATCCTGATGACTTAGCGCGTGCCCATACGATATTCAACGATCGCATTGCATCCGTTCGTATCGAGCCGCCATCGGAAATCCGCTTTCGGCACCAGGATGGCTCGTGGCGGATCATTGAAGCTACCAGCAACAACCTGCTCGACCACCCCGCGGTTCAGGGGCTGGTTGTCAATGCCCGTGACGTTACTAAACGCAAAACGGCCGAAGCGGCGCTGCAGCGGTCGCACCAGCAGTTGGAAGACCGGGTTGCGGAACGCACCGCAGAGCTGTTTAAGACCAACGCGCGGCTGCGACAGGAGATCCAGGAGCGTGAACAGATGGCCCGGGAGAAAGACGACCTGCATGACCAACTGCTTCACGCTCACAAAATGGAAGCCATCGGCACCCTGGCCGGGGGCATTGCCCACGACTTTAACAACCTGCTCATGGGCATCCAGGGAAATGTGGAAATGATGACGCTGGATTTGGGACCGACCCACGCCAACAGCGACAGGCTCAAAACCATTCGGGAGTGTGTGCACAGCGGCGCCCGCCTCACGCAACAGCTGCTCGGATTTGCCCGCATGGGAAAATATGAAGTCAGACCCACCGACATCAATGCGCTGGTCCGAAACAGCATCGATATGTTCGGCCGGACCCGGCAGGAACTCCGGATTACGCTTAATTGTGAGGAAAAGGTGAGGGTCGTGGAGGTGGATCGAGGCCAGATCGAACAGGTGCTGTTGAACCTGTTGATCAACGCCTGGCAAGCCATGCCCGACGGCGGCAGTCTTTATCTGGAAACCGCCAATGAGATCCTGGACGACCGTCAGGCGGCGCCCCATCAGGCCGAGCCGGGAAACTACGTAAAAGTTACCATCACCGATACCGGGACGGGGATGGATCCGGCAACCATGGAGCGAATTTTCGACCCGTTCTTTACCACTAAAACCGTTGGTCGGGGGACTGGCCTGGGATTGGCGTCAGCTTATGGCATTGTGCGTAATCACGGTGGGTTTATCGATGTGAGCAGCCGGAAGGGGCAGGGAACCACCTTTACCATCCACCTGAGGGCATCCGACGAACAGCTGGGCGACGCAACCGTGACGCACGCGCCGGCCCAAGCAGGAAGCGAGACCGTCCTTTTAGTCGATGACGATCCGCTGATCCTCGATGTCGGCAAGGCGATGTTGGCCGCGCTGGGTTATGCGGTTGTCGTTGCGAAAGGGGGGAGAGAGGCAGTCGAAATCTACCGGAATCATGGGGATCGGATCTGTCTGGTCATTCTGGACATGATCATGCCGGATATGGGCGGCGGCAAAACCTACGATCAGCTCAAGGAGATCGACCCCGCTGTCAAGGTGCTGCTTTCCAGTGGGTACAGCATCAATGGACAAGCGACCGCCATCATGAACCGGGGGTGCGACGGGTTCATTCAAAAGCCTTTTGACCTGCACTCCCTGTCCGAGAAAGTAAGAACGATTATTGATGCGTGGAATTGACGAGGTGCTGTCGGTGGCATCAACTGCATGGCGAATGTGTTCCGATGCGTTGCCGCCAGGCGCACCGCATGGATCGTAATGAATGGATCGCCGGTCGATCTTCGCCTACATCCATTTGCGGTCGTCAGTACTTCAGCGTCAGTCCGGTCATCTGACAGCAAAGAAGATATTTTCGCCACGTCGGTCTGTCTTCTGCGGCGCGCAGCATGTTCTGCCAGCCGAAGCATCCGCGGCATTGGCATCCGTTGTGGAGACACGGGGGCGAATCGCCTTTTTGGATGACCCGGGGCTTGAGGAACGGCTTGGATCGGTGTGAGGGTCTTTTTTTCATTGGGTAGAATCACCGTTTACATGTTCATGCATGGTGCGGGATTCGCCGCGGAAAGTCAACCAGGGAGTGTTGTCCATTGTCAGCCACATCTGCGAACGTGAATCGTTTTGACGTGATCATCGTCGGCGGCGGCCCCGCCGGTCTTTTCTCGGCCTATCACCTCAGCGAACACGCCGACCTCAAGGTGCTGCTCCTGGAGCGGGGCAAAGGACCGCGCAAACGCGCCTGTCCGGTGGCGGACCGACAGTACTGCACCCAGTGCAGGCCCTGCAACATCCTCTGCGGAATCGGTGGGGCCGGCCTGTTTTCCGACGGCAAGCTCAATTTTATTCACAAACTGGGCAAGACCGATTTGACCCAGTTCATGCCTATCACCCATGCCGAGGCCCTGATTGATGAAACAGAAGCCATCTTCAACCGTTTCGGCATGGACGGTCCGGTCTACCCGACGGACATGGAGCAGGCTAAAACGATCAGAAAGCATGCCAAACGCTTCGGCATCGACCTGCTGCTGATCAAACAGAAGCACCTGGGCAGCGACCGCCTGCCCAGTTACATCGCCGCCATGACCGACCATATCAAATCCAAGGGCGTGACCATTCACACCTCCGAAGAGGTAAAGGACGTCATCGTCGAGAAAGGCCGGGTCGTCGGTGTTCAGACCAGCCGGGGGGAACATCGCTGCGACAACGTGATTCTGGCACCCGGGCGGATCGGGGCGGACTGGGTGGCGCGTGTGGCGCAAAAGCACGGCATCGGCCTGACCCAGCGGGGCATCGAAGTGGGGGTGCGGGTGGAGGTGCACAACGACATCATGCAGGACCTGTGCGAGGTGATCTACGATCCCACCTTTTTCATCCAGACCGGCAAGTATGACGACCAGACCCGTACCTTTTGCACCAACCAGGGGGGCTTCGTTTCGCTGGAGAGCTACAGCGACTTCGTCTGCGTCAACGGTCACGCCTACCACGACCGCAAATCCACCAACACCAACTTCGCTTTCCTCTCCAAGGTGGTGCTTACCGAACCGGTTACCGACAACCAGGCCTACGGCGAGGCCATTGGACGCCTGGCGACCCTCATCGGCGGCGGCAAACCGATCCTGCAGCGTTTCGGTGACCTGAAGCGGGGCCGGCGCAGCACCTGGAACCGCATCAGCAAGGGTTACATCGAGCCGACGCTGACCAACGTGGTATGCGGCGACATCGCCATGGCACTGCCCGAGCGCATCCTCACCAATATCATCGACGGGTTAAAGCAATTGAACAGTGTGGTGCCGGGGGTGTCCAACGATGAAACCCTGCTCTATGCCCCGGAGATCAAGTTTTTTGCCACCCAGGTGGAAACTTCACCCCAGCTGGAAACTGAAATCAAGGGCATGTACGTGGCCGGCGACGGGCCAGGTGTGGCCGGCAATATCGTGTCTGCTGCCGCCACCGGCCTGATTCCGGCCAAGGCCATCCTGGAACATCGACAGCGGTCTGAAAATTAGATCAAGGGCGATGGTGCCGGTTGACGTCCGGCTGCGTTCGTGATGAATTGCCGTCCTGCGGCCCGTCCTTCTAAGGGTTGCCGGCCACCAGGGGTCGGACGATGTCCAGCAGAGGGGGCTTCAGGGGGCGCCAGCCGGGAAACAGGGCTTTGTCTCCGTGCCATTTCAGATCGACCACATCGTACTTTTCCGGGATGACTTTTTCGGACTCCCGTCCATAGGTCTCACGGGGGTAGTATTCGACCAGCACCATGCGGTTATGATCAATCTTAAAGCGGTGGACGATGGTGGTGGCCACGTGGCTGATGCAGGCCCGTACGGAAACTTTTTTCATGGCAGGTTGACGGTCGCCGGGCAGGTCGGAAACCACGGCGATGATGGGTTTGAGCAGCGGCACCCCTGCCGTGTCGTCCATGGACAGGTCAAAGAGCCGCAGCCGGCAACGCCCGGCCGCCAGGTTGAATTTCCCGCCATATCCGTCCCAGTTCAAGACGTCGTCGAAGATTTTCAAAACCGCTCCTTTTTTTTCTAATCTAATGTCGGGTCAGCCTACTGTAAACCCCCACCAGCCTGTCCGGCAGGTCGCGGATATTACCGATGCGCGTGTGATGGGTACTGCCGTAGAGTCGATCCAATTGTCCGTTGTCGACGGCATTGACGGTGATGGCCTTGACGTGGATGGCGGCAGCGCGGGCCTCCATGACCGCCCGGCGGGTGTCCTCCACCGCATAAGGCCCCTTGTAGGCCAGGTCGTTGGGAAACCCGTCCCCCAAAAGGATGATCATCCGCACCCGGGCCTGCACTGGGGAAATGAGGGCAGTGGCGTGGCGGATGGCCGCCCCCATGCGTGTGCTGCGCTGGGGGGCCATGCCACTGATGCGCGCTTTGGCGGCGTCGTCAAGGGATGCATCCATGTCCTTGATCCGGTAATAATCCACACCCAAGGGGCCGGTACCGGAGTAACCAGCGATGGCGAACCGGTCTCCCACCACCCGCAGGGCTTCGCAGAGCAACACGATGGCCTGCTTTTCCACATCCAGGACTGTCGTACCGCGATCATCCACGGCATTCGCCGTGGATCGGGATTGGTCGACCAGCAGCAGGGTGGCCACGTCCCTGGTCTGTTTCATTCGTTTGATGAACAGGCGGTCCGAGGGAATCAGTCCCGCTTTCCTGTCCAGGGCATAGTCCAGCAGGGCCCGGTAGTCGAAATCGTCTCCTTCCCGCCACTGGCGCAGGATGGTTATCTCTTCTGGGCGCAGCAGTTCGAAGGCATAGCGGATGCGCCTGACCAGCCCACGGTAGTGATCGAGGGTTCGTTGGTAGAATCCGGGGGACGATCCGGTGGTGTCGCGCTCCAGCACCCGGACCCGGTCCTGAAGATAGTCGCCCATGCAACAGTCCCATTCCCGATAACGGAAGGCATTGGTATTGCCGTTACCATCGGCCGACTGGCCGAGTCCGTGGCTGCATACCAGAGACGCTATATCCAGCCGGGACAGGTCGACGGCAGCTGCCGTCGAGGCGTTCACGATCAGTTGACGAAGCTCCGCCGCCGAGACCCGGCCGTCCTGCCTGACGAGCAGGCTCAGGAGATCCGAGCGGAAGACGTGAAGGTTCCGCCGGGCCAGGTGGTTGCGTATATCTGTGGCCAGGCGGTGATAGGTGGTGTGGAAAGGGCCAAAAAAAAACGGTTCCAGCCGGCGCCCGAAAGGCAGAGACAGGGGGAGGTAGGCGGACGCATCGGATGCTCCCACAAGACCGGCCAGCGATGGATAGAATTCCATGGTCAACCGCGCGCTGGTCTCCGCCGTGTCGTCACCTGACGATGTCACCTGGTCCAGGCGATCCGCCATGGCCTGCCCCGTGGATGTCAAGCGAGGATCCGCGACCGTTTCTTCTTCCATGACCAGCTTCCGGTAGAGGCAAAACCATGTGCCACCGATCCTGATGCCGGTTTTGGCCTGAAGATGGGGATCGGTGAGTGCTTTGGTGAGTCGCCGAAACAGGCCGGAATAATGGTGGCTTACCTTGCGGGCGACGCGGGCGTGTTCGAAAAGGGTGAACAGGTCCAGGGCCAGGATGGGGTGTTCGAATTGGCGCAGTAAACGGCTCAGGTCGGATTCGTTCGCGACGGCGTCACCGTCATCCAGCGGTGGGGCTACGCCGGCGGTATCGAGGATTTTTTCCACATCGAGGTCATAGGTGCCGAATTCGATGGCGCCCGCTTCCAGTTTGACCAGCAGCTTGTAAAGGCTGGCATTGTCTGTCCGCCGTTGCATGAGGTCCATCTCGTCAGGCAGATAGATGGTCCGCCCGTCGCAGCGAACCAGCGGCGCGTCCGGGTCGCTGGCTCGTTGTCTTTGCAGCAGCGAGGAGAGGGGGCGAATGGCCACGGCCAGTCCTGTGCGGGCATGCAGGTAGCGCTCCAGCACGGAACGGACCGTTGACAGGGATACGGCCACCTGAAGGTCGCGGCAACGGTCTATGGCCGGCCGGGATTCGAGGGAGAGGAAACGGGCGCCCATATCCGGTTTTTTTTGATACAGCCGGACCGCCTGATCGATAAATTCGTTCAATGCCGATTCCGACAGCAGACCCAGGCCGGCGGCCAACCCGTCGAGGTAGTTGTCGGCCAGGCGTTCATCCACCCGCATGATGCGCGCCAACCCCCGGATCTGGCCTATCCGGCGGGAACGGACAAAGCCGTCCACGGCTCGGGGCAGGGTGTGCGTCAGGTAAACCGTACGGTTGTAAGAGGTGTCCAGGGCATAGGTGGTGGACAGAAGGTCGAGAAAGGCGTGGGCGCAGGCCATCTCCTTTTCATCGATAAGGGTGGAGAGGGTTTCCAGCGGGGCTTTGAGGGTGTAGGTGCCCTTTTGCAGCATGATCAGGGTGGTTTCCCCGAACCGGTCGGCGAGGTGCGCATCGCCGCAGATCAGCACCGGCACTAGGTGCCGGGCAAAAATGGCGGCCAGGGCGGGACCTCTGGCGGCAGCCATTTTTACCTCATTGCGGTATCGGTCCAGTTCGGCCAGGCGACCGGCAGCCATCATCCGGCCCATCCCGTCGGCCAGGTCGCGCCCGTAGGAGACCTCCATGGCCAGGGCGTCGATCACCTCATCCACAATCAGGGGCAGTCGGTTGGCTACCAGTGAGTGATCGGAGCCAATCAGGTGGCGGATCATCCGCCGGGCGGCCTTCGGATCAGCAACGGCAAGGTGGTCCATCAGGTCCCTCACCGTCCGATCGGTGTCGATGGGCATGGCCGGATCCATATTACAGCAGGTCGTCGATGAGGTCGTTGAGGGTTTCCTGCAGCCTATCGTCGTCGGTGAGCGGCTGACACAGGGCTGCGGTGCAGGCACTTTTAAAGGCGACACCCATTCGGATCAGGCTGGCGGCATAGATCAGCAGTCGGGTGGATGCCCCTTCGGTGAGGCCGTATTCCTTGATGTTGCGGATTTTTCCGGCCAGGGTCACCAGGCGCGCAGCCATGTCGCTGTCCACCTTGCCTTCGACGGCCACGATCCGGGACTCGTCCTCCGGGTCCGGGTAATCGAAAGCCAGGGCCACGAAGCGCTGGCGGGTGCTCTGCTTGATGTCTTTGAGCACCGACTGGTAGCCCGGGTTGTAGGAGATTACCATGAGAAAGTCAGGATGCGCCTGGATGACCTCCCCTTTTTTGTCGATGGAGAGGGTTCGGCGGTTGTCCGTCAAGGGGTGGATGACCACGGTGGTATCCTTGCGGGCTTCGACCACCTCGTCCAGATAGCAGATGGCGCCCATGCGCACGGCCCGGGTCAAGGGGCCGTCCACCCAGACGGTCTCCTCGTTTTTCAACAGGTAGCGGCCGATCAGGTCCGAAGCAAACAGGTCCTCGTGGCAGGCCACGGTGATCAACGGACGCTTGAGCCTGAAAGCCATGTGCTCCACGAAACGGGTTTTTCCACATCCGGTCGGGCCTTTGAGCATGACCGGCAGGCGGGCCGAGGCCGCGGCGTCGAACATGCGGATCTCGTCGCCGGTTTCCAGGTAAAAGGGTTCGGTGTCGATGGTAAACGGGTTTTTGGAAGGGTGATGGTTCGGCATCAGGTTGTCCATCCCAGTTTCGTGTTTGCCGACACCATGGATGCCGGCTTATCGCTTTCGATAGAGCAGCGCGTCGGGATTCATTATTTGACATCACCGGCAGAGCGTATATATTGGCTCAGCTTTTAACTGCCGGGAACATCCCGGACGATAAGGAAAGTAGCATATATTCGATGAACGATAAACTCAACAGCGAGATGCTCCACCATCTGGATCACGACGGCAAACGGATCATTGTCGTCGGCACCGCCCATGTGTCCAAGGAGAGCGTGGACCTGGTCGAAGCAACGATAGCCGACGTGAAGCCCGATACGGTCTGTGTGGAGCTATGCGAGAGCCGCGCCCAGTCCATTCGCCAAAAGGACCGCTGGCAGGAGATGGACATCGTCAAGGTGATCAAAGAAAAAAAGGCCTTTCTCCTGCTTTCCAACCTGATGCTGGCATCCTTTCAAAAACGCATTGCCAACCGGTTGGAGGTGGCCCCTGGCCAGGAGATGATCCAGGCCATGGATTCAGCCGAAGCCGTCGGCGCCGCTGTTCATCTGGCGGATCGGGATATCCGCATCACCTTGTCGCGGACTTGGCGGAGCATGGGGCTCTGGGGGAAGGTCAAGTTGCTCTTCCAACTGGTCCTGTCTTTGGGAGAGGTTGACGAGATCAGCGAAGCGGATGTGGAAAAGATGAAGCAGCAGGACATGCTGGCTTCTATTCTGGACGAGGTGGGCAAATCCATGCCCCAGGTGCGCACCTGCCTCATCGACGAACGGGATCGCTACTTGACTGAAAAAATCCGAACGGCGCCCGGGCAGACCATTGTCGCCGTGGTGGGTGCCGGACACGTACCCGGCATCAAGCAATACTGGGACCAACCTATCGACATCAAATCCCTGGAGTCCCTGCCGGCCAAGGGCGCGCTGCCCCAATTTTTCAAATGGTTCATCCCTTTTTTTATCTGCATACTGATCATCTATGGCTTTTTCCGTGGCGGTGCCGGCGCCGGTGCCGATATGGTCACCTGGTGGATCCTGGCCAACGGCATTCTGGCCGGACTGGGCGCCCTCGTCGCCCTGGGTCACCCGCTGACGATCCTTTCGTCCATCCTGGCGGCACCATTGACCTCCCTCAACCCCATGATTGCCGCCGGATGGGTGTCCGGCCTCGTGGAGGCCTTCTCCCGCAGGCCCAAGGTAAAGGATTTCGAAAGCCTGCCCCTGGATATCCTCTCGGTCAAGGGCTTCTGGCGCAATAAAGTGACCCGCATCCTGCTGGTGGTGGTGTTTACCAATCTGGGCAGCGCCGCCGGTACCTTCGTGGCCATCCCCATGATGATGAAGTATCTGTAAAGACTTGAGAAATTCCGGGATTCGGGAATTGAGGGATTGACGGTTTGTCTTCGAATGTTGATCAAGATCGGTTGTTGCCCTTAATTCCCCCACTACCTCAATCCCGCTATGCGGGTTGAGCGATTTTGACCACCGTGCGCCGGACGACCCGGCCGTCGTCGAGGCGGTGGGTCATGTTCACGGTTTTCAGCAGTCCCCGGGCAAAATTCTGGATGCAACTGGGGTAGAGTTGCCACTCCTCTTCCAGGCCCTTGCGCTTGACGTCGTCCAGGGTGTCGGTTTCCAGGATGGGAAAAGCCCGCTGGCCGATGATGGGTCCCGAATCCTCCCCGTAATCAATAAAATGTACCGTGCATCCGCCCACCTTGCACCCGTAACGGAAGGTGTCCCCGTAGCCGTCAACGCCGGGAAATGAAGGTAAAATGGCCGGATGAATGTTCATGATCCGCGGATTGCCCGGATCGGTATTGAACCGGTCGATAAAATAGGGGGTCAGATTGCGCATGAAGCCGGCCAGGACGAGCAGGTCCACCGGTCCGTAAGACTTCATTTCGGACAGCAGGCGATTCTCGGCAGCCGCCCGGGTGCAAAGAAATGACCGGATGCGCTCCGCCGGGCTATCGGCGGGAACCAGGTGCTGTTTGGCACGGATCTCGGAGTAGTCGAAATCGTCCGGCAGCGAAAAGTTTTCCGGATCCTCCCGGTAGGCTTGAATGAACGGCCCATATTCCACCACGAAACTGGGGATGTTGTGGCTGCGGGCCCGTTCCAGGCCTTTGACCCCGGGTTGGTCCGATGCCACGAAGGCCATCTCGCCATCGATCCGGCCGTCTTCACAGGCGTCGATAATCGCCTGAAGGTTGGTCCCCCCGCCTGAAATCAGTGAACCGATTCGGATTTTTTCAGCCATTTGCATCCCCTTTTTTTGAAGTGTGTTTCCGGGTGATTGCGCCGTTGAAAAAGAGGTAGCAGAGATGGCCGGTTCATGTCAATTTGCAGGTGGTCCGGCAATGGTTAAAGTTACGGTCCTTGCGGTCGATAATGAACCCTGCGGGATCCGGTCAATGCCCCTCGCGAAATAACCCTGCGGAAACAACGTGGTGGAAACCCATATGCAAAATGTTTACGTCGCGCGGCAGCCCATATTCGATAAAAACAAGAAAATCTTCGCCTACGAGCTCCTGTTTCGTGACGGAACAGCCAACTATGTTCCCGAAATCGACGGGGATGTGGCCACCACGAGCCTGCTGGCCAACACATTCTTCACCATCGGGATCGATGCGCTGGCGTCCGGAAGAAAAGCGTTTATCAATTTCACCCAGAACCTGCTGGAAAAGAGGGTTCCCCTGCTGTTGCCCAAAGCAACCACGGTGATCGAAATTCTCGAAGACGTCAAGCCGGGCCCGGTGCTGGTGGATGCCTGCGTTCAAATGGCGGCCGAAGGCTACACCATCGCCTTGGATGATTTCGTGTACCTGCCGGAACTGGAACCGCTCATCGCCATGGCGGACATCATCAAGTTCGATTTCCGGCTTACGCCAAAAGCGGCGATCGAAGACTACCTGAGACAGCTTTCCAGAAACAGCCTGTGCCTGCTGGCCGAAAAAGTGGAGACCCACGAAGAATTTGAGGCGGCCCAGGAAATGGGCTTCGAATTGTTCCAGGGCTACTTTTTCTGCAAGCCGGAAATTATTCAGGGGCGTGAAATCCAAGGATCCCAGCTTACGCTGATGATGATCATGGCCCAGATCAACAGCGATACGTTCAATTGCGACGAACTGGAACGGCTGATTGCCCGGGACATGGGACTTTCCTACAAATTGTTCAAGTATCTCAACTCGGCCTTTTTTGCACGTGCCAACAAAGTGACTTCCGTGAAGCAGGCCCTCGTTTATTTGGGAGAAAAAGAGATCCGCCGCTTTGTTTCTCTTGTTGCCATGTCGAGACTGGCGGAAGGGAAGCCGGACGAGCTGATCCGGGCGGCCTGCATCCGGGGCAAGTTCTGCGAGTTCCTGGGCGCCGACGCCCATGAGCTAGCATGCCCATCGGAGATGTTCACCCTGGGTATGTTTTCCCTGATCGATGCAGTCATTGACCAGCCTATGGAAAAGATATTGGACGAACTGCCCCTTTCCAACCCGATCAAACACGCCCTGGTTAACGCCAAGGGGCGCCTGGCCGGATACATCGAGCTGGTGCGGTCATATGAGGCCGGGCAGTGGGACCGGGTGGCCCGCTTGTCCCAGGCGCTGAAGATAGACGGCACAATCCTCCCGGCCTTGTATCTGCAGGCCTGCCAATGGAGCGACACCGCCGCTAAAGCGTCTTGAGGATAAGCCGCGACAGCCATTCCTTTGGCCTTCAAGCGCCTTTGGTGTGAAATACCAGCTGGCCGTCTGGCGACCCGGTCGCCTATTCCGGAAACCTACAGGAACGGTTGACAATCAAGGGCCGTATTATTATCTTGATTAGAATTTTTAGCTTCCCCAACCAATATTGAAAGGATATCTTATCATGGCAGAAAGTATTATGGAAATAGAAGACAGCAGCTTTGATGCAGAGGTAATCAAAAGCGATAAACCCGCTGTTGTTGATTTCTGGGCTCCCTGGTGCGGCCCGTGCAAGGCCATCGGCCCCATTCTCGATGAATTGGCCAAATCCTATGGGGATAAAGTGAAATTCACCAAGTGCAATGTCGACGACAATCCGGTAACCCCGGGAAAATTCGGCATCAAGGCGATTCCCACCCTGATATTCTTCAAAAATGGTGAAGTGTCGGACCAGATTACCGGCATGGTGGCCAAATCAAAACTGGAAGAGGCCCTGAAAAACGTTCTGTCATGATGTGACATCGTCTACTTTTACGCCCTTTCACCTATGGGGCGATTGGCCGGCGGTACCCGCAAGGGAACACCGCCGGTGTCGGTTATACCAACGGGAACCATTGCGTTCCATTTAGCAGCGGGGTGTCGCTGATCATGAAACGGTTGCTGCTCGCCTGCCTTGCTGGCCTGCTGATTCTTTCCGGGTGCGCGTGGTTTGAATCCAAAGAGGAAAAGTCCGCCCAGGAGCTGGTACAAGACGGTGTCGATTTTTTTGAGGCCGGCAAATACAAAAAAGCCGTCGAATCCTTCGAGAAACTGCGGGACTGGTATCCGTTTTCCCGGTATGCCATTCTGGCGGAGCTTAAGATTGCCGATGCCTATTTCAATATGGAGTCCTATGCCGATGCCATTTTCGCCTACGAAGAGTTCGAGCAACTCCACCCTCGCAACGAGGCCGTTCCCTATGTGATTTTTCGCATCGGTCGTTCATATTTCAACCAGATCGACACGATCGACAGGGACCAGTCCAATGCCGCCAAGGCCTTGGACACCTACCAGCGACTGGTCCAGCAATACCCGGATGATGCCTATGCCGGCATGGCCAGGAGTGATATGGTGGCCTGCTACCAGAGCCTTTCCGGGCATGAGTTCTACGTGGGGCGTTTCTACTACAAGAACAAGAACTACAAGGCGGCCAAGGCCCGGTTCACGGCTGTGGTGGAGAAGTATCCGGATGTGGGCTATCTTTACGAGGCCCTGACCTACCTGGCCAACTGTGACGCCTGGCTTCAATCCGAATTGCAGCCGCCGGAAGTGCCTTCGGCTCCGTGATTCTCGTCCGCGCCTGTTCTGGCTTGTGGGGGATGCTTCGATTCCTAAACGCAGTGCAAAAGTGCTTTACAACCGTTTAGATTTAATGTAACAAGTCCGAGTTTGAAAACCAGTCGGCGCCGAATGGCCCGTGATTTGACAAAGCCAAGCGAGGGAGATTACCAATCATGTCAAAAATGTGCGAAATATGTGGCAAGAAACCCATGGTGGGAAGCAACATCAGCCATGCCCATAACATCACCAAACGCCGGTTCAACCCCAATCTGCAGAGCGTTCGGGCAGTTCATAAGGGGCAGGTGAAAAAGATAGTGGTTTGCGCCCAATGCATCAAATCGGGCAATGTGGTCAAGGCCGCCTAACCCAACCGTTTGACTTCCAGGACCTGCTTGACATGCTTTAGCGACTCCACCACGCGGGTCAGATGTTCCGTGCCCTGGACCGACAGCGTAAAATAGCTGTCCACGGTCTGATTGTCCTGGGTTTCCGTATGGGCACTCAATATATTGGCGCCGCTCTTGCTGATATTGGCCGCCACATCCGCCAGCAAGCCTACCCGGTCTAATGAACGCACGACTATTTTGACCGGGTAGGATTCGGTCATCTCCTGGTTCCATTCCACCTCGATCTGGCGTTCCGGATTCAATTTCATTGCATTGACGCAGGTGGTGCGGTGCACGGTTACGCCGTATCCCCGGGTAATGTAGCCGGTGATCGGGTCGCCGGGCACCGGCTGGCAGCATTTGCCAAAGCGGA
Organism: Desulfosarcina sp.; assembly: GCF_055467485.1. Lineage (NCBI taxonomy): Bacteria > Pseudomonadati > Thermodesulfobacteriota > Desulfobacteria > Desulfobacterales > Desulfosarcinaceae > Desulfosarcina > Desulfosarcina sp. Next base: position 84,621 of record NZ_JBUOIV010000012.1, read on the forward strand.
CCAGGATGTCGTCCACCCCCTTGACCACCACCCCGCCTTTTTCCTTTTTCCTTTTGTCTTTGGCGACGATCTTGTTGAAGAGGGACTCGGTGTCGTCCACCTCTTCCTTGGGCGTGATCTTCCGGATAATCTGCAGCGGGGTGATCTTGCCATAGCCCACGCTGGCGATCAGGTCTTCGGTCTGCTTAAACCCGAAGCTCTCCACAACCTTTTCCATCTCTTCGGTTTTGATCAGGGCATTGAAGTTGAGTCGAAACTTGCGGAAAGCCTTCTCGCACATCTCCCGGCCCAATGAGACGCTGCGTTCCTTTTCCTGGGTCTTGATCCATTGGCGGATGCGGGACCGCGCCTTGACCGTCTTGACAAAATTGAGCCAGTCCTTTGACGGGTGATGCCCTTTGCTGGTGATCACCTCGACGATTTCACCGGTTTGAAGCTCGTATTTCAGGGGCACCATCCGGCCGTTTACCTTGGCACCGACACACTGCGCACCCACTTCCGTGTGGATCAGGTAGGCAAAATCCACCGGTGTGGCTCCCTTTGGCAGCGACTTGATCTGCCCCTGAGGGGTAAATACGTAGACCTCGTCGGGAAAAAGATCGATGCGCACATTCTCAAGAAATTCATTGGGGTCCCTGAAGGCTTCCTGGTTTTCAACCAGATTCTGCACCCAGGCAAAGGTTTTTGAGACATTTTCGTCGATGACCTTGCCTTCCTTGTAGCTCCAGTGGGCGGCGATGCCGGATTTTGCCACCCGGTCCATCTCGTGGGTGCGGATCTGGACTTCGATGCGTTCGCCAAAAGGGCCGATGACGGTGGTGTGCAGGCTCTGGTACATGTTCGGCTTGGGCATGCCGATGTAGTCCTTGAACTTTTTCGCGATGGGACGCCACAGGCTGTGCATGAGCCCCAAGGCTTCGTAGCATTGGGGGATGGTGTCCAGGATGATCCTGAAGGCGATGATGTCGTAAACTTCTTCGAAAGGCAGGTTCTGGTTCATCATCTTCTGGTGAATGCTGTAAAAATGCTTGTAGCGTCCGCTGACCTCGGCGTTCAGACCGTTCTCGTCCAGCTTTTTCTGAATATAGCGCTTGACGGTTTCCACATAGTTCTCCCTGTCCTCCTTGTCCTTGTCCACCCGGCGGTGGATGTCTTCGTAGGCTTCGGGGTTCAGGAATTGAAAGGATCGGTTCTCCAGTTCGTTCTTGATCCAGTAGATGCCCAACCGGGAGGCGATGGGCGCATAGATATCCAGGGTTTCCCGGGCGATCTTCTTCTTTTTGGCTTCACTTTTGTGAAATTGAAGAGTCCGCATGTTATGGAGACGATCGGCCAGCTTGATCAGGATGACCCGGATGTCGTCGGCCATGGCCAGCAGCATCTTGCGAATGCTCTCCGCCTCCCTGGCTTGGGCGCTGTTGAAGGGCAGTTTGCTAAGCTTGGTGACCCCGGAGACGATGTGCAGAACGTCACGTCCGAACATCTCACCGATTTCCTTTTCCGTGGCATGGGTATCCTCGATGACATCGTGGAGCAGGCCGGCGGCGATGCTAACCGAATCCAGCTTCATTTCCGCCAGGATGCCGGCGACCTCCAGCGGGTGGGAGAGGTAGGGCTCGCCGGACAGGCGCACCTGTCCGTCATGGACCCGGGCCGAGAAAATATAGGCCCGGTCGACGATGTCCACGTCCGCATCCGGATGGTTTTCGAGGACCTTGTCAAGGATGTCGGTGATTCGAATCATTAGTATGCTTTTGCAAATACCACACGCGTGTGACTGGGTTTGCCGCAGCAGATGCAGGTCCCCGGTTCCTCTTCGGCCCCCAGCGGGACGCAGCGGATGGTGACGTTGAGATCCGCTTTGATTTTGGCTTCACAGGCGCCCTCCCCGCACCAGTGGGACATGGCAAAGCCACCGTGGATCTCCGGTTTCTCCAGGTTCTTGGGCGTGAACCAGTCATAGAAATCACTGCGGTCATCCACCGTGCGGGTGTGTTCATCCCTGAAACGGCAGGCCCGCTCGAAGAGGTGGCCCTGAATCTCGTCCAGGATGGCCGGCAGCCGGGCCACGAAGGCTTCGCGCTTCATGGCCGTTTTATCGCGATGCGATTTGTCGCGCCGGCCAACGAAAACGGAATCCTCGGCCATGTCCCGCGGGCCGATTTCGACCCGTACGGGGATGCCCTTTTTGATCCAGTCCCAGCCCCGGGCGCCGCCGATATCCCGTTCGTCCACTTCCACAACCAGGTCCCGGCCTGCGTAGACCATCTCCCTTAAGGTCGCGGCCAGTCCATTGACGTAATCCATCACTTGTTGCCGGTCGTCCGGGGTTCTGAAGATGGGCAGCAGCACCACGTGTGCCGGGGCGACCCGCGGGGGCATGATCACGCCGTCGTCATCGCCATGGGTCATGATCAGTCCGCCGATCATGCGCGTGGAGGTGCCCCATGATGTAGTCCAGGCGAAGTCCTCGGTTTCTTTTTCGGTCTGGAACCGGATATTGGAGGCCTTGGCGAAGTTCTGCCCCAGAAAGTGGGAAGTGCCCGCCTGCAGGGCTTTGCGGTCCTGCATCATGGCTTCGATGCACAAGGTGTCCACGGCGCCGGGGAACCGCTCCGCCGCCGTCTTGCTGCCCTCGATGACCGGTATGGCCAGATCGTCCTGGACCATGCGGGTATAAACCTTGAGCATCATTTTCGTTCGCTCGATCGCTTCCGTGTCCGTGGCATGGGCGGTGTGCCCCTCCTGCCACAGGAATTCGCTGGTGCGCAGGAAGATCCTTGTGCGCATTTCCCAGCGCACCACGTTGGCCCACTGATTGATCAGCAGGGGCAGGTCACGGTAGCTGCTCACCCACTTGGAAAAAGAATCGCCGATGATGGTTTCCGACGTTGGGCGGACTACCAGGGGCTCGGTGAGGGGTCCGCCCGGAACCAGTCCGCCGCCGGCCCCTTTTTCCAGCCGGTGGTGGGTGACCACGGCGCATTCTTTGGCAAACCCTTCCACATGCTCAGCCTCCTTTTCCAGAAAACTGATCGGAATGAAGAGCGGAAAATAGGCGTTTTTCACGCCGGTGGCCTTGAACAGCCGGTCCATGCGGGCCACGATGTTTTCCCACAGGGCGTATCCCCACGGTTTGATGACCATGCAGCCGCGCACCGGCGCGCGTTCGGCCATGTCGGATGCCTTGATCACTTCTTGATACCATTCCGGGTAATCTTCATCCCGTGAGGGAGAGATGGCGTTTTTCTGCGGTTTGCCCATGTGTCGTTCCTAACTCTTTCTATCGGTTTCAGAAAACGTTGTCCGCGCAGTTTCGGCGTACCGTTCAAATTCGTCCACGGCTTCCAATACCACTTCCACCAGGCGGTCTTCGGGAAATTTTTTTACGACCTTCCCCTTTTTGAACAGGATACCCACGCCGCATCCGCCGGCCACACCGATGTCTGCTTCGCGGGCTTCTCCGGGTCCGTTGACCACGCAGCCCATGATCGCCAGTTTGACGGGGGTGGTGCGTGTCATCAGCGCTTTTTCCACCTTATCCACGATGTCGAACAAGGGGATATCGCATCGTCCGCAGGTGGGACACGAGATGATTTCCGGTCCGCGGTGGCGGATGTCCAGCGCCCGAAGAATTTCGTAGCCCACCCGGATCTCCTCTACCGGATCGCGGGTGAGCGAAACCCTCAGGGTGTCCCCGATGCCCTCGGCCAGCAGGGTGCCGATGCCCAGGGCCGATTTTACGATGCCCGAATACAGGGATCCGGCTTCGGTAACACCCACGTGGAGGGGCAGGTCGGTCTTTTGCGACAGCAGGCGATATGCCTCGAGGGTTCTGGGCACGTCCGAGGCCTTGATGGATATCTTAATGTCGTGGAAATCCAATTCCTGCAGCAGGGTCGCATGCCGCAGCGCGCTTTGGACCATGCCTGCGGCGGTCACCCCCTTGTGTGCGTCGAGAATGTCCTTTTCCAGGGATCCGGCATTCACGCCGATGCGGATGGGAATCCGGTGGTCCCTGGCGCAATCGACCAGTGCTTTGATGTGCCTTCGGCTGCCGATGTTGCCGGGGTTGAACCGCAGGCCATCGGCACCGCTCCTGGCCGATGCAATGGCCAGGCGATGGTCGAAATGGACGTCCGCAACCAGCGGGATGGTAATTTGTTTTTTGATCCGGGTAATGGCGTCGGCAGCAGATCGGTCCGGGACCGCCACGCGGACGATTTCACAGCCGGCCTGGGCCAGTTGCTTAATTTGCCCCACGGTAGCCGTGACATCATCGGTTTTGGTATTGGTCATGGACTGAACGCTGATGGGTGCCCCGCCACCCACGGCAACGCTACCCACCGTGATGCGGCGGGTTTTCTTTCTGGATACGGATAGAGGCATGGTTGTGTCGGTTATCCCATCCCGCAGAACGGATTCGTTCGCTTTTCGACCCCGATGGCGGTATTGCCCATGTGCCCTGGATAAACCTTGACGTCTTCATCCAGGGTAAACAGCTTGGTCCGGATGCTGTTGATCAGGGTGTCGAAATTGCCGCCGGGGAAATCGGTTCTGCCGATCGAGCCGGCAAAGAGGGTGTCGCCAACAAATACCGCCTTTTTCGGGGCGCCCTCGTTGATGTATTCGACGTAGAGGCAAATGCCGCCGGTGGTGTGGCCTGGGGTGTGAAGCACCTTCAGGGAGTGAGTGCCAAAGGAGATGGTGTCCCCGTCCTCCAGCAGTCGATCCGCTGTGGGTGAGTTTTCCGCCGCCAGTCCCCAGGCGGCCGCCGTGGCCGACAACTGAGTGAGCATCGGGGCGTCGGCACGGTGAATGAGTATATCTGCACCGGTGACATCCTTGAGCCGCTTGTTGGCGCCAACGTGGTCAAAGTGGCCATGGGTGTTGATGATCTGAACGACGGTCAACCTGTCACCTGCCAGGCTGGTGAGGATGCGGTCGGCATCGTCCCCGGGATCAATGACCACGGCCTGGCGCGTCTCTTCACATCCTAAAATGAAACAGTTTGCCTGAATGGGGCCCAGGGCCATTTGACGGATAATCAATGCGTTCCTCCTGACGGAAATAAACCCGGGTGATTGCACATCCCGGGTGATGTTGATGGAATCAGTGGCTGATGTCTGTCTTCAGACGGGCAGCATACCGTTTTCAACATGTAAAATAAATCATTAAGTCCTTTGACCCATGCACTCAGCCCTGGGAACCATCCTCCGGTGTCTTGGGGATGAAGACGATCTTGTCTTCCTTCATGGCCAAGCGGATGCTGTCCAGGATGCCGTTGATGAAGGCGCCGGATTCATCGGTGCCGAAGCGTTTCCCGACGTCTATGGCTTCGTTGATGGTAACCTTGGGAGGAATGTCTGCGCAGAAGAGCAGTTCGAATACGGCGATGCGCAATACGTTGCGATCCACGCAGGACATGCGCGAGAGTTTCCAGTTGCTGGAGAACTGTTCGATCACCGTGTCGATCCGTTTGCGGTTTTCCCGTACCCCGTCCACCAGGCGGTGGAAAAACGGCTGGGTGGGCTTGTCCGGGGCGAAACTGCTGCAGAACTGGGCGACGGGGTCCTCCACCGGGTCCCGGTGCATGTCCATGTAAAACAAGGCCTGCAGGGCGCGCTCTCTGGATAATCGGCGGGTTCCCATAGTCAGCCCTTGTCCACCGTCTCCATCAGGTTGGCCATCTCGATGGCTGATACGGCCGCACTCCAGCCCTTGTTGCCCGCTTTGGTGCCGGCCCGTTCGATGGCCTGTTCGATGCTGTCTGTGGTCACGATGCCGAAAATAACGGGCACCTGAGTCTCCATGCTCACCTGGGCGATGCCTTTGGAGGCCTCGGCGCATACATAGTCAAAGTGGGGCGTGGCCCCGCGAATGACTGCTCCCAGGCAGATGATCGCATGGTATTTGCTGCTTCTGGCCATGCGCTGGGCAACCATGGGAATTTCGAAGGCACCGGGCACCTTGACCAGATCGATGTCCGCGTCGTCGGCACCGCTGCGGGTCAGCGCGTCGATGGCGCCTCCCACGAGTCGGTCGGTAATGAAATCGTTGAAACGGCTGGCGATGATACCGAACCGTTTACCTTTGGCGACCAGGCCGGCTTCGATGATATTCGGCATAGGACGGTTTTCCTCTCCTTATTGATGATTGACGGTTTCTTCAAAACTGAGCGTATGGCCCATCTTAAGCTTCTTGCACTCGAGGTAGCAACGGTTGTGCTCGTTGGGTTCGACCTCGATGGGGACCTGTTCCTCCATGCTGAGTCCATAGCCCTGAAGCCCAACCATCTTTTTGGGGTTGTTGGTCAACAGGCGCATCTTGCGCACGCCGATGTTGACCAGCATTTGGGCGCCAATGCCGTAGTCACGCATGTCGTCCTTGAACCCCAGCTTCAGGTTGGCTTCCACCGTGTCCATGCCCTTGCATCGCTGCAGCTCGTAGGCCTTGAGTTTGTTGATCAGGCCAATGCCCCGGCCTTCCTGGCGCAGGTAGAGAATCACACCGGACCCTTCGGCAGCCACCATCGCCATGGCTTTGTGCAGCTGATCGCCGCAGTCGCAGCGCATGGAACCGAAAATGTCACCGGTCATGCATTCGGAGTGCACCCGCACCATGGTGGGCATTTCCGGATCGATCTCCCCCTTCACCAGGGCGATGTGGGTAAGGTTGTCTATGTCGTTTTCGAAAGCGATCATCTTAAAGTCGCCGCCGTGCAGCGTGGGGATAATGGTTTCCGCGGCCCGGTGAACGAAACTTTCCGTTCGAATGCGGTATTCCACCAGATCGGCGATGGTGCAGATGCCGATGCCGTGCTGCCGGCTGAATTCTTCAAGCGCCGGCATCCGCGCCATGCTGCCGTCGTCGTCCATGATTTCGCAGATGACGCCTGCCGGCCTGAGTCCGGCCAGCCGGGCCAGGTCCACGCTTCCTTCAGTCTGACCCACCCGAACCATGACCCCGCCATCACGCGCCCGCAACGGGAAGATGTGGCCGGGCCGGGTCAGATCGCCGGGTTTGGCGTCGTCGGCCACGGCGGCGGCGATGGTGGTGGCCCGGTCGGCGGCCGAGATACCGGTGGTGACCCCGCATTTGGCCTCGATGGAGACGGTGAATCCGGTTTCAAAAGGGCTGGTGTTGTTTTGCACCATCATGGGCAGGTTCAACTGAGCACATTTTTCGGCGGTCAGTGACAGGCAGATGAGGCCCCTGCCATACTTGGCCATGAAGTTGATGGCTTCCGGGGTCACCTTTTCCCCCGCCATGGTCAGGTCGCCTTCGTTTTCCCGGTCTTCATCGTCGACGAGGATGACCATTTTACCATTACGGATATCTTCGATGGCCTGGTCGATGGTAATTTTTGGCATGGTGGATCTTTCTCCTGCAGTGCGTTGATCGTCGATCGCCTTGTCAGGCGATGGATAATAGGGTTTTCGGCGCGGGGTTGACGAAAACGTCCCCCTTGCCGAGTTGGGTCAGGGCTTTCCTGATCAATCGGCCTGATCAGTCCGAAGGATCAGATAAACCCGGACTTGGCCAGCATGGCCATATCGACGCCGCCATCGGATTTTCCGGACCGACGTCCCGATGGTTCGCGGTTCAGAACAAAGCGTTCAACGTATTTTCCGATCATATCGGTTTCGATGTTGACCGCATCGCCCACTTTTTTCAGGCCGATGGTGGTCAGGCCCGCGGTATGGGGAATGATGCTTACCTCGAACGTGGTACTGTCGCAACGGTTGATCGTCAGGCTGGTGCCGTCCACGGCCACGGAACCCTTTTCAATCATGTATCGGGAAAGGGGTTGGCCTACGCCAAAGGTGATGACGATGGCGTTGGCCACCGTTTTTCTTTCGCGCAGGGTGCCGATCCCGTCGATATGACCCGAAACCAGGTGGCCGTCCAGCCGGTCCGACAACCGCAGTGCCCGTTCCAGGTTGACCCGCTCACCGAGCTTGATGTTGCCCAACACGCTGCGCTTCAGGGTTTCGGGGGAGACGTCCACGGTAAACCGGTTCCCCTGCAGCGTCACGGCGGTCAGGCAGGCGCCGTTTACGGCAATGCTGTCCCCGATGCGGGTTCCTGTGAGATCGAAATCCGAAGCGATTGATATCCGGCTTCCCTGGCCGGACGGGTGGATGGCTGAGATGGTGCCCAGACCTTCAATGATTCCTGTGAACATGTCCGTTAAAATAATGTGTAAACGCTTGTTGTCAATGAATCAAAAGGGTTTCAGATAGCCCTGCAGCATAACGTCCGTGTCGAACCGGTGCACCGACAAATCATGCACGGCGATGCTCTGGTTCATGCGCTCCGGACCCACTCCCCGGCAGATGGGAATCCCATCATCGCCGCCCAATATTTTCGGCGCGTAAAAGAAACATATTTTGTTCACGATGCCGGCTGCAAACGCTGAACCGATGACCGTACCGCCCCCTTCGATCAGCAAGCTGGTGATGCCCATTTCTCCCAGTTGCTGCATCAGTGCCGACAGGTCGATGCGCCCCTCTGTTAACGCGGCGGTGACGACCCGCGCGCCGCTGGCCTCCACTGCCATCTGGCGGTCGGCCGGTGCTTCCGCCCCGCAGACCACCCACGTGGGGGCGGGTGACGTCTGGTGCAGCAGCTTGGACGCCAGCGGGATCGACAAGTGGGTGTCCAGGATGATGCGCGTCGGATCCGAGCCGGCGGCCCCATCCAGGCGCGTGGTCAGGCTGGGATTGTCTTTTTTGACGGTCGAAACGCCCACCATGATGCCGTCGACAGCATGGCGGAGCCCGTGGACGAACTGACGGGAGGCCGGGCCGGTGACCCAGCGAGAGTCGCCGGTGCGGGTGGCAATGCGCCCGTCGAGGGTGGCTGCGCATTTGGCAACCACAAAGGGTCGGCCGGTGGTCACCCAGGTGATAAAGGCCTCGTTCAGTGTCCGGGCCTCTTGTTCGCAAATGCCCGTGGTCACGTCAAGACCGTTGTCCTGCAGGTACGTGTTGCCGCCGCCCCGGACGGCGGGGTTCGGGTCGGCCATCGCCACTACCACGCGCCGGATGCCGGCATCCAGGATTTTGCGGGTACAGGGAGGGGTGCGGCCGAAGTGGTTGCACGGCTCCAAGGTGACATAAAGGGTCGCCCCCCGGGCCTTTTCGCCCGCATGGTCAATGGCGTTGACTTCGGCGTGTGGCCCGCCCGGCCGCTGATGATACCCCCGGCCCACAACCCGGTCGTTCCTGACCAGCACGGCACCGACCATCGGGTTGGGCGAGGTCCAGCCCCGGCCCTTTTCGGCCAGGGCCAATGCCTGCTTCATGTAGCTCAGGTCGTTCATTATCTGGCCGGATGGCTCAACAGGCGCTTGAGTTCCGATACAAAGTCGTTGACGTCCTTGAACTCGCGATAGACGGATGCGAAACGGACATAGGCGATGTCATTGAGTTCGTGCAATTTGACCATGACGCGCTCACCGATCTCGTGGGAAGGGATCTCTTTTTCGCCGGTCTCCCGAAGATCCCGTTCCAGGTCTTCGATGAACTCTTCGATGGTATTTATGCTGATGTCCAGTTTCTGGCAGGCCTTGCGGATCCCTGACCCCACCTTTTCGCGGCTGAAGACTTCCCGGCGGCCATCTTTTTTGATGATCATGATGGGAATCTCTTCAATGTGCTCGTAAGTGGTGAAGCGCCGGCTGCAGTCGATGCACTCCCGTCGGCGTCGGATCACGCTGCCATCCTTGCTCACTCGAGAATCGATAACCTTGTTGTCAAGCTCCCCGCAAAATGGACATTTCATTCAATACCCTCCCGATGGCTGCGTAATGTTGAACCGCGATAGCGAGCGCATTACCCGCCGCTTCCGGCGGGTAAGCGAGCGAACTGAAAATCGATTTTTATCTTTACGGTGACCCCTCCCCGCGGCTTGCCGCGGGGAGGGGTCAATCACCGGCTCATCATGCAACGGATCAGACACTATCCGTTTTCCGAAAACTGGATGGACACCACCGCAGTGGCCGGCACCAGCCGGCGACAGGCCACCCCGGCTTGGTCGAACATCCTTTTTGAGGCACGCACGGAATCGGTGCCGGCATATTTGTCAGACAGGTAGACCACCTCGCGGATTCCCGCTTGGATAATCACCTTGGCGCACTCGTTACACGGAAACAGTGCTGTGTAGATACAACAATCGCCAAGGTTTCCGGGGACACTGTTTAAAATGGCATTGAGCTCCGCGTGGCAGACATAGGGGTATTTGGTGTCAAGGAATTCTCCCTCGCGGCACCACGGCAGGGTGTCATCGGAACAACCGGTTGGAAAGCCGTTATAGCCGACGCCAACGATTCGCTTCTGGCGATTGACGATACAGGCGCCCACCTGGGTGTTGGGGTCCTTGCTGCGCTGGGCCGATAACAGGGCTACGGCCATGAAATAGTCATCCCATGAGAGATAGCCCGATCGCTTGGCCTTGCCGGTAGAAGTCATCACGAATGTTCCTTGTGCCGTCCAGGGCCGTCTGCCTGCGGATAAAGGGGAAATTCATCACACAGCGCCTGCACCCGGCCCTCTGTCTTTTTCAGCAGTGCCTCGTCTCCTGGGTTGCGCAGGACCTCGGCCATGAGGCCGCCGATGATCTTCATCTGCTCGGCCATCATTCCCCGGCTGGTCACGAAAGGGGTGCCGATCCGGATACCGCTGGTCACATGGGGGCTGCGCGTTTCAAAGGGGATGGCATTCTTGTTTACGGTAATGCCGGCACGTCCCAAGGCCTCCTCCGCATCCCTTCCGGTAATGCCCATGCGGGTGAGGTCGACCAGCATGAGATGGTTGTCCGTTCCGCCGGACACCAGATCCAGGCCGTTATCCTTCAGGCAGTCGGCCAGCGTCGCCGCATTGATTACGGTATTTTTCTGGTATTGTTTGAAGGCGGCGCCCAGTGCCTCCTTGAAGGCCACGGCCTTGGCGGCGATGACGTGCATCAGCGGACCGCCTTGAATACCGGGGAATACCTGGCTGTTGATTTTTTTACCGCAGGCTTCCCGGGCCAGGATCAGGCCCCCGCGTGGGCCTCGCAGTGTCTTGTGGGTGGTGGAGGTGACCACGTCGCAATGGGGAATGGGTGAGGGGTGAACCCCGGCGGCCACCAGTCCGGCGATGTGGGCCATATCGACCATCAGCAGCGCCTCGATCGATCGGGCAATTTCCGACAGCGCCTTGAAATCGAAAAACCGGGGATAGGCGCTTGCGCCGGCGACGATCATTTTCGGACGGTGCTGCCTGGCCAGCTGTTCCACCTGGTCGTAGTCGATGGTTCCTGTCTGCCGGTTGACGCCGTAGTGGACAAAGTGGAAAAAACGACCGGAAAAGCTGACCTTGGCACCGTGAGTCAGGTGGCCGCCGTGGGCCAAGTCCATTCCCAGCACGGTGTCGCCGGGTTCGAGCAGGGCAAAGTAGGCGGCCATGTTGGCCTGGGAACCCGAGTGGGGCTGCACGTTGGCGCAATCGGCGCCGAACAGGGCCAGAGCCCGGTCGATGGCCATCTGTTCGGCCCGGTCGACGAACTCACAGCCCCCGTAGTAGCGTTTGTCCGGGTAGCCTTCAGCGTATTTGTTGGTCAGGACGCTACCCTGGGCCGCCATGACGGCCGGGCTGGCGATATTTTCCGATGCGATCAGCTCCAGGTGAGACTGCTGGCGCATCGCTTCGTCCTGGATGACTCGTGCGATCTCAGGATCGGTTTCTCGAATCAAGTCGACAATCATCAGCTTTTCTCGCTTTCCAATCAAATGCTGTCAAACATGTCCAGGCGGCGCTGATGCCGACCCGCCTCGAAGGGGGTTTCCAGCCAGGTCCTCAGGATTTCCAGGGCCAGGACATCACCGATGACCCGGCCACCCATCACCAGGATGTTGGCGTTGTTGTGCCGACGGCTCATGGCAGCGGAGAACAGGTCGTTGCAGAGCGCCGCGCGAACATGCGGGTATTTGTTGGCCACCATGGACATGCCCAGTCCGGTGCCGCAGATGAGGATACCCCGCTCGTACTCGCCCGAGGACACCTTTGCGGCCACGGCCCTGCCGGTCTCCGGATAGTCCATGGAGGCCTCGCTGTGGGTGCCGGCATCGGTAACGGCGATGCCCTGCGCCGTCATTGCCTTTTTGAGCGTTTCCTTGAGCTGGTAGGCCGCATGGTCGCAGCCGATGATGATTCGCTTTGGGCCGGATGCCTCGGTCATGGTCTCTGGTTCCTTTCGGTGGGAAAAGAGTGATCGGTAAAAGGCCTAACGTGTTTACATATCCAGAACCAGCGAACACCGCAAGAAAAAAAAGGGAAGTGTTTAGGTCGGTTATGGGAAAATGAAGGCTGACGGGCAAAGGTGGAGAGGGGGGGCGGATCTCAAACGGACCGTCGGCCATTCAGCTTCGAATTGCAAACCACGATTAAACGTCCCCACGATGCCCCGCTGCAGGTGGCGGGGCATCGTGGGCGTCCGCGGTGTAATTGTCGATGAAGGTCGATGGACGGCCAACAACCGTTTATGGGACGTATCGCTTTACCACGAGGCTGGCGTTGGTACCGCCGAAGCCAAAGGAGTTGGACATGGCGTAGGTGATGTCCGCCTTGCGGGCCACCTTGGGTACGTAGTCCAGATCACATTCGTCACCGGCGTGCTCAAGATTGATGGTCGGCGGGATGATGCCGGTGTTTACGGTCATTACGGTAAATGCGGTTTCGATTCCGCCGGCTCCGCCCAGCAGGTGTCCGGTCATGGACTTGGTGGAAGAAATAGGCACCTTTGGTGCGAAATCCCCGAAGACCTTTTTGATCGCCCGGGTTTCGTAGAGGTCGTTCAGCGGGGTGGACGTGCCGTGGGCGTTGATGTAGTCGATGGCTTCACAGGTAATCCCCGCGCTGTCAATGGCGGCCTGCATGCACCGGATCATGCCGTCGCCGTCCGGAGACGGGGAGGTCATATGATAGCCGTCACCGCTCTGGCCGTAGCCGGCCATTTCCGCCAGAATCGGGGCCCCCCGCTCGAGTGCGTGTTCCAACTCTTCGAGAATCAGCATCCCGGCGCCTTCGCCGACCACGAAGCCGTCACGATCTCGGTCGAAAGGCCTGGAGGCCTTTTGCGGATCGTCGTTGCGGGTGGACAGGGCCTTCATGGAGTTGAAACCGGCAATGCAGGTGGGGGTGATGACCGATTCCACACCACCGGTGATCATGGCGTCGGCCTGTCCGCGCAGGATCGTGTTGCAGGCATCGCCGATGCCGTGGGCGCCGGCTGCGCAGGCGGTGGCCACCGAGATGTTGGGGCCTTTGGCGCCCAGATGGATGGAGATCATTCCCGGGGCCATATTGCCGATGATCATCGGGATGAAAAAGGGGCTGACCCGTTTGGGGCCTTTATCCTGAACGGTGCGGGCGGTTACCTCCAGCATTTCCAGCCCGCCCAGGCCGCATCCGGTGATCACACCCACCCGGTGGCTGTTGGTGCCGTCGATGGTCAGGCGAGCGTTTTCAACGGCCATCCTGGCGGCTGCCACGGCATAGGCGATAAACCTTTCGGTGCGTTTGGCATCTTTTTTGGGAAGAAAATCCTCCGCGTTGAAATGCTTTACCTCCCCCGCGATTTTGGTGATGAAATCAGTGGTGTCGAAACGCGTGATTTCGCCAATGCCGGACCGGCCTTCACACAAAGCCGACCAGGTTTCATCGACGCCGATACCCAGCGGTGTTATAAGTCCCAATCCGGTGATGACGACCCGTCTGCTCAACGATCCCTTCCCTTCTGGTACCCAATACAGTTAACAATTTGAATTTTAATTGTGAATGAAGGTATTCTGTCGTTTTAAGGAAGAATAGCCGATTTTTATTAATTAAAAATTCATCATTCTCAATTCAAAATTAGCTTCAGTGGTTTTTAATGTAGTCGAAGGCGTCTTTGACAGTGACCAGTTTTTCGGCGTCTTCATCTGAAATATCCACGTCGAACTCTTCTTCCATGGACATGATCAGCTCCACCAGATCGAGGCTGTCGGCCCCGAGGTCGTCCACAAAAGAAGCTTCCGGGATCACTTCGGAAATATCCACACTGAGTTTTTCTGCGATAATCTTTTTTACCTTATCTTCAACTGACATGATGTTCTCCTTTCACGAATAAAACAGAATTAAGGGATTTGGGTATTCAGGAAATGAGGAATTAAGAGATTGAGGAATTTTGAAATTGAAAGCATTGAATTCCTCTATTCACAATTCCCCAATTCATTGATTCTCACATATACATGCCTCCGCTCACATGGATGACCTGGCCGGTGATATAATCCGCGGCGGCAGAGGCGAGAAAAGCGACGACCCCGGCAATTTCTTCGGGGGTCCCGATGCGTCCCATAGGGATCTGAGCGGTTATGGCCGCTTTGGCCTTGTCGTCGAGATCACCGGTCATGTCGGTGTCGATATAACCGGGGGCCACCGCGTTTACCGTGATGTTCCGGCTGGCCAGCTCCCGGGCCACGGCCTTGGTCAGACCGATGATGCCGGCTTTTGAAGCCACGTAGTTGGCCTGCCCCGGGTTGCCGGAAACGCCCACCACCGAAGAGATGTTGATGATACGCCCGTAACGCTGTCTCATCATGGCCTTGGCGGCCACCTTCATACAGTTGAAGGTCCCTTTCAGGTTGACATCTATCACCGTGTCCCAGTCGGCTTCCTTCATGCGCACCAGCAGACCGTCGCGGGTGATGCCGGCGTTGTTCACCAGCACGTCGATCCGTCCGGCCTCCTTCAACACAGCGCCCAGGTAGTCGGTGACGGCGCTTTCCGAGGCTACGTCCACCTGGTGGTAGCATGCCTTGCCGCCGCCGGCCGAAATGCCCTTTGCCGTGGTCAGGGCCGCATCCAGATTGCTGCTGTAGTTGAAATAAACTGTGGTTCCCGGGGCGCTCAGGGTGGTGCAGATAGCCCGCCCGATGCCTCGTGACCCTCCGGTTACCACGACGATTCGATTGTCCGGTCCGCTCATGATGCCCTCTCAAAAATGCGGTCGGCGATGCGGTCCATGTCGTCGATCAGCCCCCGGTAGCTGTCTTCCAGCACGGCCAGATTCAACGATGGAATGAATTGATCCGCGGTTTCAGCAGCGACGACGTCGCTGCCCATCACGATTAACCTGATTTTTTCGGACACCAGGCGGGCGCAGGTGTTGGCAAAGACCCGAGCCGTAGCCAGGGTGGTTTCGTCTGCCCGGGTCGCGGCCAGGCGCGCCATGCTCTCCCCCACCTCAACGTGGGTCATCATGTCGGCCAGGGCGAACATGACCTGCTGGTGGCGGGTGAGGCGGTTTTCGTGGGCAAAGTCGATGGTGCGGTTCAACGCCCGTGCACAGGCGGCCAGGGTCCGGCAGCCGGCTCGATTGCAGTCGCCGTGGAGTCCATCCAGCCGCTTGGCTATTTCTTCGTAGAAGGCGCCTTTGGTCTTGCGGGTTTTTTTCCAGCGAAACGTGGATACGATGTTCTGCTGGATCTCACTGGTGCCTTCGTAGATACAGGTTATTTTTACATCCCTTTTGATCTTTTCCACACCGAATTCACTGATGTAGCCATAGCCGCCCAGAGCCTGCATGGCATCGTCCGCCGCCCGGTTGGCGGCTTCGGAGGTGAAGAGCTTGGCGATGGAGCCTTCCACCTGAAAGTCCTCGTCTTCGCTGTCTATTCGGCGGGCGATGGCTTCGATGTGGGCGGCGGCGGCCTTCAGGTTGACCCAGTGCGGGACGATCAGTTTGTTGGTGTAGCCCTTTTTTTCGGACAAGGGGCCGCCGAACTGGATCCGTTCGTGGGCATAGGGGATGGCGATCCCTTCCAGGGCGGCCTCTCCGGCCCCTAAAGCCATTGCCGCCACCATGAGCCGGGTGTAGCCGAACACCTGGTTGGCCTGTTTGAGTCCTTTGCCGGGGACGTCGCCGATCATGTTTTCCACGGGGACATGGACGTCGGTGAAGGTCAGGGGGGAGGTGTTGGATGCCCGGATGCCGTGCTTCTCTTCCCCTTTGTGCTGCTCGAAGCCCGGGGTGCCTTTTTCGACCACGAAAAAGGTCGGGCCTTCGGGGGTCTGCGCCAATACGGTCACGAAATCAGCGTAGCCGCCGGTGGAGATAAACTGCTTGGAACCATTGATCCGGTAGCCGGTAAGCGCGCCGGATTCGTCCATGACCGGCTCGGCCTTGGTCTTGAGCGATGCCAGGTTGCTGCCGGCTTCCGCTTCGGTCACCGCGTAGGCCACCAGGCTGTGGCCTTCGGCAACGGCACCCAGCCACTTCTCTTTCTGGGCTTCGGTGCCGCCGACAATGATGGGGTCCGACCCCAGCTGGATGGCAAAAAAGGCGGTTCCCACACCCAGGCAGATTTTGCTCATTTCCCGGGTGACGGCGCAACAGTCCATGGCGCCGCCGCCCATTCCGCCGTAGGCCTCGGGAATGAACAGCAGCTGGAGCCCGATCTCCGGGCTCAGCATCTCCCGGACGGCGGCTTCGGGGAAAATTTCGTCGCGGTCCCATTCAAGGATGGCTTTTTTGGTAAGCAGTCGTTTGGACAGCTGGCGGACGGTGTCGACCACCATCTGCCGGGTCTCTTCGTCCAAACCCCCTTGCGGGCGATGGGATCCGGTGTCGGTCATGATTGGCTTTTCCTTTGGGGAAATCAGTCCTGACGGTTTCGTAAGATGTTCACTATTTTCTCTACGCTCCACGTCCGGCCACTGCAGCGCATGTCCAGTGCGCCTCCTTCCCCGGGATTCGCCAGCTCTGACTCAGGCTGCTTGCGAAACCGACTGAAGGGGGTGACCCGATAGCAATCAATCAGTCGTCGTCCTTAACGATAACGCTTTTGCCCTTGTACTCGCCGCATTCGGGGCAGGCATGGTGGGGAAGTTTGGCTTCGCCGCATCCCGGGCAGGTTCCCACTGCCGGGGCGTCAATTTTGTCGTGGGCGCGTCGTTTATCCCGTTTTGACTTAGATGTCTTGTGCTTTGGTACAGCCATTAGTAATCTCCTAACCTATTAAAATATTTATAACTATTCCAGAATCAGCCCTGTTTTCAATTGGTTGCGCCTGTAGTAATTAAAAAGCCGGCGAATGTCAAGGCTTTTCCAAAAAATCTTTCCTGCTGCACCCTTGTTCCCCATCTGGGGATGTGATAATGAGGTGGCCTACAGCCGGCCCTGACTGGCTGGTTCCGTTTTCATTGACTGTTATTACGACCGGTTAAGGTCTTCTTGATGTGATCGGAGCGCCACGGGCAGACCGGCGGTTGACTTACGGATTGAAGGCCAGCGGCTGCCGGTGAGCATCGAAACGGCACGACGCGTTGTACCCGGCAAATAACTTGTCGTTTTACTAGATATGCCATTTGTAGCCAGGTCAAGAACGACTAACATAAGGTAGAATAACATGGAAACCATCGTTACCCGATTTCCCCCGAGTCCTACGGGTTACCTGCATGTGGGCGGTGCCCGTACGGCTTTGTTCAACTGGTTGTACGCCCGGCAGAACAAGGGCAAGTTTGTCTTGCGCATCGAAGATACGGATGCAGTGCGTTCCACCCAGGCATCCGTGGATGCCATTTTCGAAGCGATGCGCTGGCTGGAACTGGACTGGGACGAGGGGCCCTATTTTCAAACCCAACGGTTCGACCTGTACCGGGAATACCTCCAAAAATTGCTGGAATCGGGGGACGCCTACTACTGCACCTGCACCCAGCAGGAGGTGGAGGCCATGCGCCAGAAGGCCATGGCCGAAGGCGGAAAGCCCAAATACGACGGTCGCTGCCGGGAACGCGGCCTGAAAAAGACCGACAACGCCGTGATCCGCTTCAAGGCCCCCCTTGCCGGCACGACGGTGGTGGAGGACGTGATCAAGGGCAACATCGTTTTCCAGAACACCGAGCAGGACGATTTTGTGGTCTGCCGAAGCGACGGAACGCCCACGTACAATTTCGTGGTCGTGGTGGACGACATCACCATGGGCATCAACACGGTGATCCGTGGAGACGACCACGTAATGAATACACCCAAGCAGATTCTTTTATACCGGGCGCTTCGATCGCCGTTGCCCGTGTTCGGCCATGTGCCGATGGTGCTTGGAAAGGATAAGACCCGGCTCAGCAAGCGCCACGGCGCCATGTCGGTGACCGCCTACCGGGACATGGGCTTCCTGCCGGACGCCTTTATCAACTACCTGGCCCGGCTGGGATGGTCCCACGGCGACCAGGAGTTCTTCACCCGCCAGGAACTGGTGGAAAAATTCAGCCTGAAGAACATCGGCAAATCCGCCGGTGTGTTCGACACGGACAAGCTCACCGCCTTAAATGCCGACCACATCCGGGCCGCGTCTGCCCGGCAGCTCGCCCCACGGGTGCTGCCTTTCTTAGCGGAAAAGGGTTACGATGCCGCCGATGACGACTATCTGGCGGGTGTCATCGGCACCCTGCATACCCGCAGTAAGACGCTGGTGGAGATGGCCGACGGCGCCCATTTTTACTACCGTGAGGATGTACGACCCTACGACGACAAGGCGGCCAAAAAGTTCCTGAAGCCGGAGGCGGCGCAGGTGCTTATCCTGCTTGCCGAACAGCTGGAGGCGCTGGACAACCTGTCGGAAAAGACACAGGAAGGTGCCTTTCAACGAGTGATGGATGAAACCGGCCTGGGCTTTGGCAAGATCGCCCAGCCGGTGCGGGTCGCCCTGACCGGCACGAGCGTGAGCCCCGGCATCTTTGAAATGATAGAAGTGCTGGGTAAGGGCCGGGTGCTGGCAAGGCTGAAAACGGCGGTCGCATTTATCGAGTCCATGGAGGATAAATAAATTCCAAATCCCAATGTTCAGATCTCAAACCAATTCCAAATTCCATTATCGAATTTATAATCAAAAGGGGGACGAGTCTTGTTTGGGATTTGGTGCTTGTGATTTGAGATTTCATACTCGGCCCGCGTCCTCCCGACTGCCGCCGCATCCCAGCCGGTGTTGGCAATTTGGTCTTGACTCCCCTGCCGCTTTTGTGTAAACGGGCACCTACCCGTCACTGGGGGATCGTCTAATGGTAGGACAGCGGACTCTGACTCCGTCAATCAAGGTTCGAATCCTTGTCCCTCAGCCACTGCACATCAAAGGCTTACGGCATCCGCTGTAAGCCTTTTTTGGTTTTGACGACCGACAACGATCTGGGTGCAACACCGCTTACTACGAGCCCCCCTGCCGGCTGCGGCCCGGTGTGTCGGCGCCTGCATCATCGGTTGTGGTGACGGAAACGGTGGCTGACATGCATGCAGCGGCGGGACGGTTGTTGTTTAGAAACCATTCATGCCTATATTTTGCTGGCAAACCACACCTCGAATTTCGGACTAAGGAGGTTTTCATGACACGTCTTGAACGTCACCAAGCAAAAATGCGCGTCCGCCTTGGCGGGTGTCTTGCACTGGTTGCCTTCGTTCTGATGGCTGCCGGATGTTCTAAAAATTACGGTCATTTCTCCAAGAGCGCCGAGGTCGATCGCGCATTTCGCCAGGGAAATCACCAGGCCGACTACCAGTATTTTTATGCGGGCAGAGACAATATGCCCTATGCCATCATCGGCATCGACCGCAGCTACACCGTTCCATCGCGCTACTGGGTTCCTTTTGACCCGGAACCGGAAATGCTCAGGAAAATGAGTGGCAATATTTACGGGAAGCTTTCATCCGATCCTGCCGGGTATCATATTCTGGACCCTGACGGAACGATCATCGGTGTCTGGTTTTCCAATGTCTACAACTATAGCGTGAGCGTCGATCAGCAAAACCGGACGGTCGAAGTGCTGTTTCCAAACCCGGAAAACAGCCGCAGCCTCTCGATCGGATTGAGCGGTCATGGCGATTGGCAATGAAATCGGATTGCTTGACCGGGCAAACCGGGTTGCCGCCCCATCCCGTTCGCGACAGGGTGGGGACCCCAGCCCGGCTGAATTGCCGACAGTATTAAATTTGATCGACACCCAATCGAAGTGGCAATAAAGCGGGTATCCGAATGCAGGCAGTTAAGCCGATACAATTTAACGATGGCGGGAGACCCGGATGAAATCGATCTATTTCCTCAGTTTCAACATGATTTCATTCGTTCCCTACGCCTTCGGTTTTTTAAAGAGCTACGCCCGGCAGAACCCCCTGATCGCTGCGGCCTACCGCTGGCATCCGCCGTTGACCACACCGCAGCCGGTCGATGCCGTGGCGGCGGCTATCCATGATCCCGACCTGTTGTGCCTCTCCTGTTACGTCTGGAATCACAACCACCAGATGGCCATCGCCCAACAGGTGAAAAAGAACTATCCAGGGTGTCTGGTGGTCTGCGGCGGGCCGCACGTCCCCGACCGGCCCGGCGACTTTTTTTCACGGTTTCCCCAGGCGGACGTCCTGGTCCACGGGGAGGGGGAGATTCCCTTCGTTCGCCTGTTGGAGGAACTGCTCGAGGAGCATCCCGATTTCGGGCGCCTGGAGGGGATATCGTTCAACCAATCCGGCACCACCGTCACCACCCCCATGGGGAAGCGGCTGGGCAAAGACCTGCCGGTGCCCAGTCCCTATTTAAACGGCGACCTGGATCCGTTTATCGGGGAGGAATTCGGCAACCGGATCGCGCTGTGGGAAACCAACCGGGGATGTCCCTTTGCCTGCTGTTTCTGCGACTGGGGTGTGCGCACCAAAAACAAGGTCCGCCTGCACGCGATGGATCGGATCGCCGAAGAAATCGACTATATGGCCGAGAAGGGCGTCGCCGACATCTACATCACCGACTCCAATTTTGGTCTGTTCAAGCGGGATCTTGAGATCGCCCGGCTTCTGGTCGCTGCGCGCCATCGAACCGGATTCCCCAAGCGCGTCCGGATCCAGTTCGCCAAGACGTCCAATGACACGGTGTTTGCCATCAGCCGGCTGTTGTTCGAAAACGACATGCTCTGGGGAACGACGTTGTCGATGCAAAGCGTCGATGTGGATGTGCTGGAGGCGGTGGCGCGGCCCCATGTCGATATCGGCGTGTATGCCGAACTGAAAAACCGTTATCAGCGGCACCATATCCCCACCTACACGGAGCTGATCCTGGGGCTTCCCCAGGAAACCCGGGAGACATTTGTGGAAGGCATCGGCCGGCTGCTGGAAATCGGCATGCATGACGACATCCGGGTATTCGAACTGGCCCTTTTGCCCAATGCGCCCCTCAGCCAGCCCGGCATGCGCGAACGATACGGCCTGCAGACCCGATTCAAACCCATTCGGATTACCGAGGCCGGTTTTCAAAGAGAGGTCGTGGAACTGGTTTTCGGCACCCGGACGATGCCCTATGCGGACTGGGCTTACTGCCTGCTGTTTGCCGAGATGATTCAAGCCCTGCACAACGGGGCCTTTACGCGGTTTGTCGCCATCTACCTGGATCGTGAAGGACGGTTGTCCTACCGGCAGTTCTATGACGGGCTCCTCGGTCACCTGCTGGCAAGTGCCAGGGGCATCGGGCGCGCGTTCAACCGTCTCAAACAGCTCATCGACGATTACCACGCGGATCCGGACATGCCCCAGGTCAACCGGATCCTCACCCAGCCGGATATGCTGCAACTGTTGCGGCGGTATCACCCGACCCGCAGGGGCTGGCCGTTGTGGACCTGGCTGTGGCTGAGCATCTGTGAGGACCGGACAGAATTTTACCGGTCGGTGGCCGACTTTCTGGCTTCACGGGGAATCGAACGCGATCCATCGCTGGATGACCTGTGGCATTACCAGCAGGCGATCATGCTGGCACCGGAATATGATCCCGGACGCGGCAAAACCATCATCTGCCGATACAACTGGCAGGACTATTTTTTCGAAGCGGCAGATCTGGCGCCCGCGGAAACCATCCTTCACTTTTCGGACACCCACATGGGGCCCGGGCGTCAATACCCCCTAGTTGCCGGTGACCGGCAGGCCTTTGTGACGGCAGCCGTCGGGTATTCCTACCCCTATTCGAAATTCAGGCATTTTTTTCACCAGCAGCTTTCGACGTGCGAATAATACCATTTAAATTCACAACAACGGTTTTCGGCCGTGGTCGTGCATCATGCAGCCGCCGTTTTTTGCACCTGGAAGCTGCACGGATACGCCCGCCTGATATCCCCCCGGTATAGATTCTGTCGAACGTTCTTCCGGGCCGCTTTCCGGCTTCTCTTTCCAGCCATTTGTCCGCTTTCAGTTGTCAAACGGTACCTGAAACCCCAAAAGTGATGTTAAGCCTAATTATAGGTAATTAAACATAGAAATATTTCTTTAACGATTAATTGCAGGTTATTAGTGTTAATAACACCAAATATGACGACTGGTAGCGCAGGCTCCCCATGATGTAGTGTCGTTTCCCGCCAAACGGTCGTCTGCGGCCATGATGAACAGCGTCCCCAATGCTGTTCACATAGGTAAAAATGCTTGACAGGCTCAAGTGCTGCTGGTAGAAATCCACTAAATTATTAGGTGTATATCTGCGGTTGTGTGAAATTGTGATGTAAATTCAATTGTTTTATCACAAACCGCCCGCTCTTTCAGAACCTGCTTTGAAAATGGATTTTTTTGTATTTTAAGATTTCAGGTATTCTTTCCTTCGCTGAGGACCTGAAATTTTAAAATAAATACCAATGGAAAGGAGGTGGTTCAAGAGCAACGCGCAGTACCTGTAATACGCAATACAATGACAATTATTAGGTTGCAGTAAATCAGATTAAAATCGTTAAGGAGGAAAGACCCAGATGAAAAAACTATTTATCATTTTTGCCATCCTTTGCCTGGCCGCTCCGGCCATGGCCGCCGATTGGAACTTTTACGGCAGCGCCCGTATGGCCACTTTCAGCGTGGATGTGGATCCCGACACCGGTGCAGACAGCGATACCGACACCCAGTGGGCCCAGCAGGGCAACAGCCGTATCGGCGCGACCGTCAAGTTCAACGACGAGATCGGCGGCGGGTTCGAAATGAGCGACTCCTTCGGTAAACGTAAACTTTACGGTACCTACAACTTTGGTGCCGGCCAGCTGCTGCTCGGCCAGACCTACGCTCCCAGCGCCATCTTCGCCTCCAACAGCGTCTTCGACGGTGACGGCGACCTGCTCGGCATCGGTGAGTTCTACGAAGGCCGTGTTCCCATGATCCAGCTGTCTTTCGGCGGCTTCAAGCTGGCCTTCATTACCCCCAGCACCGTTGGCCCGACCACTGATACCGACACCACCCTTCCCAAAATCGAAGCAGGCTACACCTTCAAAGCCGACATGTTCTCCATCACGGGTTTTGCCGGTTACAACTCGACCACCGATGAGGGTACCGCACTTGGCGATCTCGATTACGACTCCTACGTTGCCGGTATCGGCGTCGGCCTGAACTTCGGCCCGCTTTTTGTCAACCTGGGTGGCCACATCGGCCAGAACCTGGGCAACTACGGCGCCTACCAGCCGTATCTTAACGACGATGCCGCTGTTGGGGCTACCGACGTTGTAGACAACGACGGTCTGGGCTACCTGGCGGTTGTCGGTTTCAAAGCCTCCGACATGTTCACCATCGAAGCTGGCTACGGTCATGAAGAAACCGAGCTGGACGATGGCCTCAACAATACACAAGAGGCTGATCAGATCTACGTGAACGCCACGATCAACATCACCAAGGGCTTCTTCATCGTCCCCGAAGTTGGTATGATTAAAACCAGCCAGGACGCCGCCCCGCAGGA
>NZ_JBUOIV010000013.1:0-105365 GCF_055467485.1 Desulfosarcina sp.
CTGTGATTTCGACCTTGTTGGCGGCCAATGGCCGAGATTCATATTTGGAAGAGCGGGCGTAATTTTCGGCAGCCTTGCCGATCATCGCGTAGGCTCTGGCCGGGTGAATCATGCCCAGAACATTCTGCTTGAATGCACCTAAAGCTTCTGTCGAAGCTGCATATCGGCCAGCTTCGACCGCGATGTTCGGATTTCCGCTCAGTTGAACAACCTTTTCATAGAAACGGTCAATTTGGCGCTGGGTGAACCAGTGGCCAGGGTCCGCCACTTCGTACGGCTTCATGTCGGCAAATGACAGCACTTGCCTCACATCAACAAAATCATACTTGTGTTCGAGCAGTTTCAGCCAGACACCAATCCCTCTGCTGTTATACAAAGGTTCATTTTCGCTGATAGGTTTCATTTAAGGTCCGAACTAGTGGTTGATGAATTTAAGCAGCCGTTTAATATACCTGAAATACCCGTCTCCATAGTTCGTGTTAAGCGCCCAGAAAATGTATTCTTTTTCAAGCTTGATCTGAAGCGCTTCTGCGTCTGCCGATGGATATAAAAGCACCGGAAGATACGGCTGGTCGAACTGCTTGACCAACTGAGCAGAGATGGCCTGGATGACATCTGCGAATAACCCGGTGCGGTTAAGAATGAAAATCGAGATACAGTTGGTAAGGTCGGACATGTTCAACCCGATGTCGGACAAATTCACCAGGATCACCGCTTTCAATTCGCCATTTTTCTCAAGCGCAAACAGGTGACGATCTCGTATGAGTCCGACATCACGGTAGTCGTCGATCAGGTCATTAAAATCGTCTGCATCCACATCCAACCCCATCGCCCGGAGCATCAGCCCGCCGCCGTTTTCATCATAAACGCTCTGCAAATCAAGCAGGTCTTCCGTAGAGACGGATCGGAGCTTCCATCCGGCAGGGATTTCCTTTTCTGCCGGGGACAACGCCTTCTGGTGAAAATAGGCGAATGCGTCTGTTGAACAGCCATCTTTGTCGTTGATACTTTGCTTGGCCCCCCCGAAGACGCGGGTGGGGAATTTGTTTGTCGGCTGGTAGAAACAGCCGAGGTACTGCATCTTTAACGAATGCAGGCGGTGCGAATCGTTTGCAAAAAGGCCAATTTGATTCAGCACCAAAAGGCCCGATTTGTTGGAGGCGGATCGGATGGCTGCATGGTGATGGATCAGCCATGTTCGCTGGTAGAATCGCAGCATGGCGACATGGCCGAGAATACGCCCGCTTTTCTGGTAGATGAAATGCCGTGCTATCTTGGAGTCCCCGGAGTACAGCTTGATATAGGTTTGTTTGATCTGCGCCTTGTACTTTTCAATGAACTCATATTTTCCCGGGTATATGAAACCGGTTTCGAAGAAAAACTTCCACAGGTCGTCCAGGTTGACACGATTGCACACGTGGGCGTTTTTGTCCTTGACCTGATGAAGCAACGTCAAGAGCTTGATATGGTCGTCGATGGGCACATCCAGAAGTGCAATCCCGCATTTCAATATCCCTCTTGCGGAATCGCCGTCATTGACCTGACTGTAAATGATTTGGGCCGTGCATGTGGCATAGGAACCATCGCCGAATCGGATTCCCATCTCCGGGATAATAAGCCCCGGGAAAAGTACGGCATGACCGTATTCCTCCTCCACGGCAAGACCCGACCCCGACAAGTTCAACACATCGAGGCTGATGATTTGTTTGGAGAGGGGATGAGAAAAAATTATCGTGGGAAGTGGAACCATGTGGTGTCGGTCACTTCTGAATTCCTTGGGCCGAAATCGTCGGATGTTTCGTTTAAGGGTTTCCAGTACCCAATAACGGTCCTTATGGCCGTGGGTTTGTTTGATGATTCGGCATTCCCCTGAGTACAGCGTTTTATTGCCGTCGAAAAGGATAACATTGACGGCCAGGTCGGTATCGACCCAGTCAAAGGTCTGCGGGGGGGTCGTCTGAACCTGAACCCGGAAGGAAAACGCCGAGAAATCGACCATCGATCCGTAAAACAGGGCCCCGTTCTGGGTCACATAAGCGTTGATGTTCCGGCACGAATGACGCCTGGCGCTTCTGGCGTCTTCGGCACGGCAGGACTCCGGTAAAATCAGACGGATGGCTCGTCTGCTGATTTCCAGCACTTGCGGTTCGGCGACCAGAAAGCGATTGCCGTCGGGTATGAGAATGTTTTGAAACCCAAAACCATCCGGCTGGTCGACGATGCTGCCGGCATCCTGCTGCCACAGGCAGGTCAATCGGTCGTCCTGGCATGGTTGAGGTTTGGCCTTGATGGACAGGGCGCGATGGTACTGCTTGTGGCGAAAATTGACGTAAAGGGGTTTGTCGCGAAAATTGAGGTAGTTGAGCTTGTTAATCAGTTGATGCTGGCTGATCTGCTTGGCCGGGCACGCGGCTTCCACTGCAGGGGGAGGGGGAGGGGAGATGAGCAGTTTCTCTTGAGTGCTGACAAGTGTGTCAGCCTGCGCAGCATCCGGGAAAAGATTTGCCCGTTCCATGGTTTTGCCTCAGTGCTTACGTGCCAGATCAGTGCAAAAGAAACCGATGAATTACTGTTCAGAACCAAGGTGCCTGGATGGGCAGATCCTGCGTTTCTGCAATCATCCATAGAAACGACTATCATAAATTCCCTTTCGATGCAAGGGGTTATATGGGTAAGCCATCGGTCGGAGGAGGGGGTGGTAAAGAGTGGGGAGACCCTCAAGGGGTTGTGGCCGGTCAGCCGCCGATACCCTGCATCTGGTCTTTAACACGCGTTGCGCCGTCGGGGCAAAGTTGGTGCTCGGCCGCTTTACGACGCACGGCGATCCGGAAAATTTCTGCCAGTTGCTCATCCGATCCACCGTTTCTCAACAGCCCCTTGAGGGATTCGTGGCGATCGGACAGCAGGCAGGCGCGAAGCTTGCCGTCTGCCGTCAGGCGGAGGCGGTTGCAGCGGTTGCAGAAATGGTGGCTCAATGCGCTGATGAATCCGACTTCCCCCCGGGCCCCCGCCAGGCGATAGCGCCTGGCCGGACCGTCATGCTGGCCGTTTCCCACCGGGATCAACTCCCCGATGGCGGTAATCCGTTCCTGAATTTCCGGAGTCAGAATCTGATCTTGCGAACGGGCTCGACTGTTGCCAATGGGCATGTATTCGATAAACCGGACGTGGAAGGGGTGATCCAGAGACAGTCTGCCGAAAGCCGCAATTTCATCATCGTTGATCCCCCGCATGGCCACGACATTGATCTTGATGGGGGAAAAGCCGATTTCCCGGGCCCGCTGAATGCCCGCCCACACCTGTTCGAACCGATCATAACCGGTGATCTGGGCATATTTTTTGGGGTCCAGCGAATCCAGGCTGATATTGATGCGGCGAATACCGGCATCGAATATGCGCTGGGCATTGGGGGCAAGCAGGACTCCGTTGGTGGTCAGGGACACATCCTTCAGTTCCCTGATGCGGGCCAGCCGGCCCAGCAACTCGACCGCCCCTTTCCGGACCAGGGGTTCGCCGCCGGTGATGCGCACCTTGCGGATACCGAGCTGTATGCCGATTTTCACCAGGCGCAGGATCTCTTCGTAGCTGAGGATCTCGTCGTGCCCGAGTTTGGGAATGCGGCCCTCGGGCACACAGTAAAGGCACCTGAGGTTGCAGCGGTCGGTGATGGAAATGCGCAGGTAGTTCAGATGGCGCTTTTCCCGATCCACCAACGCTCCGGCACCCGTCAGCCCGCTATCCATGTAATTTTCCATTGCCATTTCCGACACGATCTGCCGTTTCCCAGCGAAGGTCTTGCCGGTAGTTACGCCCGGTGGTTCACTATTGCCTGGATCAGGCCGGGAATCGTGTACGTCTCGGCCTCGATGCTAACCCGAAGGCCCAGGTCCCGGGCCGTCTGCGAAGTAATAGGGCCGATGCTGGCTACGCTGACTCCCTGCATCAGTCGATCAACACGGTCGGCAGGCAGCAAGCGGTGAAAGTTCTTCACCGTGGACGAACTGGTGAAGGTGACCATATCGATGGTCCCTTCAGTCAGTCGGGCGATCAGGTCCGCGGCGCTGTTTTCCGCCTGCCGGGTCTCATAGGCCGTTACCTCGTCGACCTTTGCCCCCATGCGGGTCAACTCCTCGGGGAGCACGCTGCGTGCCTCCATGGCGCGTGGCAGTAAGACCTTGCTGTCCTTGACCGGCATGGTGCGAAACGCCTCCACCACGGATTCGGCACGGTAGCTTTGCGGGATGATGTCGCTGTTCAATCCTCTGGCCCTGAGCCGGTCCGCCGTGGCAGGGCCGATGGCGGCGGTTTTAATGTGTCCCAGCGCCCGAACGTCCAACCCGTTTTCAAAAAGGCGCCGGAAGAAATAATCCACCCCATTGACGCTGGTGAAGACGATCCAGCTATACTGGTCCAGCATGGCGATAGCCCTGTCCATTCCGGCCCAGTCCGGCGGCGGCACCACCTGAATGGTGGGGCACTGGATGCATTCCGCACCATATTCCGTCAGCCGATGAACCAGGTCGCTGGCTTGCTCCCGGGCCCGGGTGACGACGATCCGGCGGCCCATCAAGGGGCGGTTTTCAAACCACTGCATGGTTTTTCGCAGGTTGACCACGGCGCCGACGATGATGATGGCCGGCGCCGTAATGCCGGCGATTCGGGCCTCCTCGACGATCGTATCCAAGGTTGCGGTCACGGTTTTCTGTTTGGGGGTGGTTCCCCAGCGGATGACCGCCACCGGGGTGTCCGCCGCTCGGCCGTGGGCCACCAGGTTGGCGGCGATGGTCGGCAGGTTTTTGACCCCCATGAAGAAAACCAGCGTGCCGATGCCGGTTGCCAGTGCATGCCAGTCGACACTGGATTCGGCCTTGGTGGGGTCTTCGTGGCCGGTGACGAAGGCCACGTCCGATGTATAGTCCCGGTGCGTCAGCGGAATGCCTGCATACGCCGATGCACCGATGGCGGCAGTCACGCCCGGGACGACCTCGAACGGGATGCCGGCGTCGATGAGAACTTCCGCCTCTTCGCCGCCGCGGCCGAAAATAAAGGGGTCGCCCCCTTTGAGCCGGGCCACCACGTTGCCCTGCTTGGCCTTCTCCACGATCAGTGCGTTGATGCCATCCTGGGGCAGGGTGTGGTCGCCGCCCTTTTTGCCTACGTAGATCATCTCCGCATCCGGGTTGGCATGCGCCAGCAGGGTCGGCGAGGCCAGATAGTCGTAGACCACGACATCCGCCCTGGCAAGGCAATCGGCCCCCTTGACGGTGATCAGGCCGGGATCTCCGGGGCCGGCCCCCACTAGAAACACTTTGCCGGTTTGGCTGTTACTGTGCATTCGCGTTCAGTCTTTCCAAGATTTCTCCGGCGCCCATGTCCAGCAGCGCTTCGGCCAGTTGCAGGCCGATCTGCTCACTTTGGAATTCGGGGCCGGTTCGTGACTGTTTGACTTGATGGGATCCGTCCACATCGCAGACCAGGCCGGTGAGGGTGTATCCATTTTCGTCGATATGTCCGTGACCGGCAATGGGTACCTGGCAGCCGCCCTCAAGCCGGTTTAAAAACATTCTTTCGCCCATCACCACCCGGCGGGTGGGCAAGTCGTCCAGGGCGGCAACCACGGGGCCGATGCGCGCGTCATTGTTCCTGATCTCGACGCACAAGGCTCCCTGACCCACGGCGGGCAGCATGATCGATTCATCCAGGACCTGGGTAATACGATCGGCCAGTCCCAGTCGGCGAACACCGGCTGCCGCCAACACGATCGCATCCAAGGACGCGCTGTCCAGCTTTTTCAAGCGGGTGTCCAAATTACCCCGCAAGGGAACAATGCGGATGTCTGGTCGAAACCGAAGCAGCTGGGCGGACCGGCGAAGGCTGCTGGTTCCTACCCGTGCCCCCTGCTTCAGCCGGTCCAACGGCAGACCGCTTCGGGTGATCAGGACGTCGCGCGGTTCTTCCCGCTTGGGAATTGCGCCGATGCAAAGTCCGTCGGGGATATCGGCGGGCATGTCCTTCATGCTGTGCACCGCCAGGTCGATGCGCCCATCCAGCAGCGCCTCTTCAATCTCCTTGACGAACAATCCTTTTCCGCCCACCTTGGCCAGCGGAACGTCAAGGATCTTGTCTCCCTTGGTTTTGATGATCGCCAGATCGACGGTGAGATCCGGATAGTGGCGGTTGACGGCATCCTTTACCCAGTTGGCCTGCCACAGGGCCAACTGGCTGCCCCGGGTGCCGATGGTGATGGTGCCGCTGGCCATCAGTGGCCACATCCGGCACAACTGGATGCGCTGCAACCGGTGCATGACGATGATGAGGCGGACGTGCTCACGGTCTGGCCGCCGCTGCCTTTGCTGACAAACCCGCAGGCGGACATGAGTCGACAGACCGTATCGGCCTTGCAGGTCGGGCACTGATCCGGCTCGCTGCCTCCCAGCACCAGGTACTCGAAATCCTGACCGCATCCCTTGCAGTGGTACTCATAGATGGGCATGGAACAGTCACTCCTTGTTCATGATGGTATTCATCGGGTCATGGTTCAAACGACCATGCTTGCCGTTGCGGGTCGATCGACTCGACGGACCCGTTAAATTAAGCACGAAAGTGATCATAACAACCTCTATCGGTCAAGTTTGACGGATTCGTCAACATGCGATTTTTTACGAGTCCATCAAGCTTGGTCAAACCATCGGGCACTTCAACGAGCCGCGTTTCCCGGATCCTTTCAAGATGCCCTGGATGCCGTCATGCGATCCTGGGTCTCTTCGATCTGCGGCTGGCTGTCATGGCCCATGGCTGCGGCCAGTTCAAACTCGGCCAGTGCGTGGTTCAACTTTCCCTGATTCAGGAAGACATGGCCCAGGCGGTGCCTGAAAAGACCGTTTTCCGGCGATAGTCGAACACTTTGCTCGCACAGCACCGAAGCCACATCCAGGCTTTCTCCCCGCTCGGTGTAGAGCCGGCCCAGAAGCGACAGCGATTCCGCATCGCCGGGGTTTATCTTTACCGCGCTCTTGTAGGCCTGGATGGCTTCCTTGGTCAGCCCCAGATTGTCCAGACAGGCCCCGAGACTTTTAAAGGCGGTGCCGGATCGGTTGTTGGCAAGGGTGGCGGCTTCCAGGTACGGCCTGGCTTTTTCGGCGGCCCCCATCTCAACGAGTGTCTGGCCGATGTGAAAAACCACTTCGAAAACATTCGGCTCGCAGGCATCGGCCTTCAGGAAGCATTCCAGTGCCGCCTCCCGGTCTCCTTTGAGCAGGAGGATATAGCCCTTGTTATAGATGGCCATTACCTCTTGCGGGGATAACCAGATCGCATTTTCAAAGGCGCTCAGGGCGTTGTCGAAATCCTTCAGGACCCCGTGGCACACCCCCAGGCTGTTATGCAGGTTCGCGTCCGCAGGATCGAGCAGCAATCCTTTTTTGTACTCATCGATGGCGCCGGCGATATCGCCTGCCTGGTAGTAACGGTCCCCGCTGATGTTCAGGCTCACCGCATCGAAGCCGGTGATCGTGCCGGGGCCGAAAAAGCAGGCATGGTCGAGTGCCTTTTCAGCATTGTCCACCATTTTCGTGCGGACATCGTTGATGGTCGGGTAGGCGGCCACCCCAATGGTAAACGGCGGATTTTCCGTTTCGGGGAAAGCGCTCAACAACTGTCGGGCCAGTGCATGTCCGTCGGCAGCGGTAAGATGAGGAAAAACGCAGACAAATCGCTCGATGCCGATCCGCGCCCAGATGCCTTTGCGCGTCCGGCAGAGCGTGGCAATGGCGGTCAGCGCATCTTCGGGAAGGCCGGTTTTTTCGGCAGGGTCCGCTTTTGCTCCGGCTGGCCGTTCGATCTTGACGGCGAGCGCACATAGCGCGGAAACGGATGCCATGTGGGCCTCAATGGCACGCACCAGCCCCTTTCGGTCCTGCATGTCGGAAAAACGGGGGGTGGGGGAGAGGGCTGCGTCGCCTTCCCCGCCCCTCATCAATTTTCGTGCATGGTCGTCGTCAAGACGCTCCTCGGAGCGGGAGAAGAGGAACTCTTGTGTCGTGCTGCGACTCTTAAACAGATTAGATGCGTGTCCTGCCATCCATTCACCTTCCATGGGTACCGACGGCCAGCATGTCTGCAAAGGCCTTTTCAATGATATCCAGCTCTTCTTCCTGCAGGGTCCGGGGGTCCACGATGAACCGGTCGTTTTCGATCCTGCCGATAATGGGCGGATTGTTCTTGCGCATCCACCGCTCCACGGCATTGACGGACATTCCGTCTGCAGAAACGCCCAGGCAACGGCTGGGCAGGTCCAGCATCGGCAATGAACCCCCTCCGGCCTTTGAGGAAATATCCAACAATTCCACTTTCAGTCGTCCGCCGGGCACCCGTTCGAGGCGGGATTTCAATTCTGCGGCCCTTCCCTGGATGGCGGTCAGCGGCAGCGTGAGCATTCTCAAGGTGGGAATCTGGTGTACTGCCTGAGGCTCGTCGCGGTAGAGCTGCAAGGTGGCTTCAAGGGCCGCCAGGGTCATTTTGTCAATACGCAGGGCCCGGGTCAACGAATTGGCTTTGATGCGGTCGATGTGCCGCTTGCCGCCTAAAATGATACCGGCCTGGGGGCCGCCCAGCAGCTTGTCGCCGCTGAAGGTGACCACATCCACCCCGGCGGCCAGGGATTCCTGGACAGTGGGTTCCTTGATCAGGCCGTATTTGGAAAAATCCACCAGGGTGCCGCTGCCCAAATCTTCCATGACAGGAAGGCCGTGCCGCCTGCCGATCGACACCAGATCGGGCAGGGAAACCGCGGCGGTGAAGCCCACGATACTGTAGTTGCTGGTGTGGACCTTGAGCAGCAGGCCGGTGCGTTCACCGATGGCATTTTCATAGTCCCGGGTGTGGGTTCGGTTGGTGGTTCCCACCTCTTTTAATATTGCGCCGCTTTTGGCCATCACATCCGGGATCCGGTAGGATCCGCCGATTTCCACCAGTTCGCCGCGGGACACAATCACCTCCTGGCCCGTGGCCAGGGTGTCCAGGCAGAGCAGGGTGGCCGCGGCATTGTTGTTCACGACCATGGCCGCCGGGGCCCCGCTCAGTTCACACAGGATGCCTTCCACGGCACTGTAGCGTGACCCGCGTCGCCCTGCCTTGAGATCAAACTCCAAATTGGAATAGCGGCTGGAGATGGTTGTGAGATTCTCCATCACCTCCGGGGAAAGCAGGGAGCGGCCTAAATTGGTGTGCACCACGACCCCGGTGGCGTTGACAGTGCGCCTCAGCTTCAGGGCCATGGTTCGTGCGGCCCGCTTTTTAACTTCCGCAACCAAGGCGTTGGGGGAGAAACAACTGCTGTCCGGTGGGGCATCCGATTCGATAATCCGTTCCCGCAGGGCATCGATGGCAGCTCGGATGGACGGAATCAACACCGATTTGGGAATCTGTTCAAAGCGCCCTTGGTCTGCTCCACACTCCAGGATGCGGTCCACTCCGGGGAGCAGTTTCAAAAGGGCCTGTCGGTTTTCATCCATGGACGTGACTTTCATACAGGTTTCGGGTCGGTTGGCTGCGGTAAGGAGGATGGCGTTGGGCCAACCCGTCCGAGCACCGGGTTGCATCATATGGCGATGGGCCGTAAAAGGCGCTTTCCCATCGAATGTTGCATTGTCTTGCCATTGGGCATGAGCGTTTCAATGTCCTTGGGATTATTGGCCTACGTCGTTTCCATGGCCGGTTCAAAGACTTTTTCCGGAATCAGGTCCACGAGATCGCATAACTGCCCGGTGGACAAACCGAGTTGTGACAGGTGGTCGGCGATGCGATCCGTACCCATGCGCTCAAGTTCGAGACCGCTGTGAAATCGGGACATGAGCAGATCCCCCAGGTAGACGATGGTGGTCAGGGGATCGTTGTTGGGGTTCTCCTCGGGCCGATGGTGAAATCGGATGGCATTGGCGAGGGAGGCGGGCAGGGACCAATTTTTTGCCAGTATTTCGCCCACCCGCGTGTGGTCCATGCCCAGGACCCGGGTCTCCACATCGATGATTTCGGACTGGCGGTCCTGAAATTCACGGTAGAGCATCGGATAGGCGCCGGTGATATACTGGTCCAGCACCACCTTGCCGATATCGTGCAGCAGCCCGGCCGTGTAAGCGACGCCGGGCAAGGCTTTTCCGGTCATGCCGGCAATTTTCTCGGCGATCATGGCGGTTCCGACAGCGTGGTGGTAAAGGCCGCCCTTGCACAGGCTGTAGCCATTACCGCTCTGGCTGTAATAGCTTTGCACGGCCGCGGAGATAACCAGTTTGATGAACAGTTCCTGGCCGAGAAAGACCAGTGCATGGTCTAGGGAGACCACGTCATGGCGTTTGGTGAACAAGGCTGAATTGCACAACTGAATGGTTCTGGCGCTGATGACCTGGTCTTTTTTAACCTCTCCGGAGACCTTGTCGATATCGTAAGTGCCGTCCTCGATGATGCGCAGCACTTTCAGGGCCACCTGGGGGATCGGCCGGATGGTTTCGATGGCCTGCCGGACGTCCGACAGGGCCGGTGACGGTTCGCCGGCCTTGATATCCGGCGCGTCGAATCCGGCAGGCCGAATGCGGCATTTCCAGCGCTGCATGTCGAGTTCGATACCGCAGGTGAAAAACCCACCGGTTTCCGATCGAGCCACGGTAATGCCTTCGGTCTCCAGTGCCGCCACGGTTTTTTCCGCGGTTCTCCCGCCGATGTCGAGGTTCATGTCCTGGGGGGTCAATGGGCCCACCAGGGCACCGCCGGCAATCACCGCCTGCATGTTTTCACGGGTGGCCCCCATGTCCAGCAATTGCTTCAAAAACAATGGCATGCTGGTGGTGGCATATTTTTCCGGCTGGTCCATGCTCCAGGAGCCGACCGGCTCGGGCAGCAGCAGGTGGTTCAGCCCCCCGACACCGGCGCTGGCATCGAATACGGCCACCCCTACGCAGGTGCCTAAGAATGCCTGAAGCAGACGGGGCTGCGCATGACCGACCTCGAAAGATCCGGAGGCCACATGATATTTTTTCAAGACCCCCATCGTAGGGATGCCTTCCCTTTGTTTGAACCGCTAAACCGTGCGTGTTCCCCGCGGGTTGCCGCGGGGAGGGATCAATTTCTAACCGTAAGACATACCATCATTATCATGTTGTTTTCAACCACAGGATCACCTTTTTCCATCCAAGGAATATCCGGTCAATATGGCGCGCCAACACGGTGCGAAAGGATCGGCCGACACCGTAAACAGCGGATATGGGAATGGGCGGGTGCCATGGCCTGTTCAGCGCATCCATACCCGGCCCGAGCCTGCGCAATTATTTTTCAGCGCGGTCCTTATGCATTGACAGGCCAGGGGATTTGACCTACAAGCGGAGACGCAAGGTGCGTTTCGCTTAATAGGGAATCCCGTGAAAACCGGGAGCGGTCCCGCCGCTGTAACCCTCGTTTCTTTCATCTGGATGGAAGGAATCCGTCGGGCCATATGCCACTGTTCCGGGAAACCGGTGTGGGAAGGCGCCCAACGGGTCTGGGGAAGCCAGAAGACCTGCCTTGCCTTTGTGCCGGAGAGCCTTCTTGGAAAAGCGTTCTCGGCCATTCATACGTTGAGGGCCAAGTAAAATGGGTGCAACCCTTCGAACCGGTGGACAGGTTTGAAGGGTTTTTGTTTTGGAAGTCGATCTGACCGCCCGTTGCCGGCAGACCCGTCATTGAAGATAAACGAGCCTCCCGTTGCGGCCTGGAAACCGGGTGCAGGGAGAAACAACCGGTAGAAAGCTAAAACGACCATGCCTGATGCCTCGTCCACCACGTCTCACCACCGACTGCAGAATCACAGCCTTCTCATGGCCGGCCTGCTGGCCCTGGCCCTGGCAGTGGCCATCAGCCTGTCGGCCGGCATGGGATATATGAAGATTGCCTGGGTGGATGTGCTGCGGGTGGTGGGCGGCAGCCTGACAGGAAACGCGGGCCTGATCGCCGACGTGGACGAGTTGACGAGGGTCGTCGTCATGGAGGTTCGCCTGCCGCGCATCCTCACCGCCGCAGCCGTGGGCGGCGGGCTGGCCCTGTGCGGCGTGGTTTTCCAGGGTATCCTGCTCAACCCCCTGGCCGATCCATACACCTTGGGGGTCTCTGCCGGCGCCGCCTTCGGTGCCGCCCTGGCGCTTTTGCTGAACCTGACCGTGGCGGGAATCTACAGTGTGCCCGTGTGCGCATTCATCGGTGCCACCGCCACGTTGATGCTGGTGGTCTACCTCTCCTCGTCGGCCGGCGGCGCCAATGCCAACAACCTGATCCTTTCGGGAATCATTGTCGCGGCCATTCTTTCCGCCGGCATCAGTTTCCTGAAGTTCGTGGCCGATGAGCAGGTGTCGGTGATCATTTTCTGGCTCATGGGCAGCTTCGCGTCGAAAACCTGGATCGATGTGGGCCTTTCCGGCACCTTTCTTCTGGTCGGGCTGTTGGTCTTCGTCTTCTACGCCCGCGATCTGAACCTGCTGTGCCTGGGCCGGCGGGCTGCCGCATCGTTGGGCGTGGATGCCCACCGGGTTCCCTGGATCCTTCTGGTTACGGCCTCGATGGTGGCGTCAGCCTGCGTGTCCGTTTCGGGCATTATCGGATTCGTCGGGCTGCTGGTGCCCCACATGATGCGTGCCCTGGTCGGGCCGGACAACCGTCGCCTGCTGCCCCTGTCCCTTTTCAGCGGAGCGTTCCTGCTCTTGTGCGCCGATACGGTGACCCGGGCCGTTTTGCCCCATGAAATCCCCATCGGGGTGCTCACGGCGCT
This sequence comes from Desulfosarcina sp., assembly GCF_055467485.1. Lineage (NCBI taxonomy): Bacteria > Pseudomonadati > Thermodesulfobacteriota > Desulfobacteria > Desulfobacterales > Desulfosarcinaceae > Desulfosarcina > Desulfosarcina sp. Next base: position 12,788 of record NZ_JBUOIV010000013.1, read on the forward strand.
GATCGGCGGTCCCTTTTTCTGCTACCTGTTTCGAAAACGCCAGACCGGCGGGAGGGGATTCTAAGCGTGGGCTTTGCACTTTGCGGCATCGGTTTCGCCCACCCGGGCAAGGCCCTGTTCGAGGGTCTGGACCTGGAACTGCCTGCCGGCCGTTTTATCGGCATCGTCGGTCCCAACGGCTGCGGCAAGACCACGCTGCTCGACCTGATCTGCCGGCACATCACGCCCCATCAAGGCCACATCCACTACGCGGGCAGGCCTTTGGGCGAATACGGCAGGCGGGAACTGGCCAGACAGATTGCGCTGGTGCCCCAGGACTACGCAGTCAATTTTCCCTTTACGGTCGAAGAAGTGGTTTTCATGGGGCGGTACCCCCATACGCCCCGATTCGGCGCACCATCCGCCGAAGACCTGGACCGGGTGGCCCGGACCATGGCCGACTGCGATGTGATGGCATTCAAGGATCGGCCCATCACGTCGTTGAGCGGGGGCGAGCGACAGCGGGTGATCTTTGCACGGGCGCTGGCCCAGGACACCCCGGTGCTGGTGCTGGACGAGGCCACGGCCAATCTGGACGTCCGCCATACCCTGACGCTGCTCGACCGAGTGTCCGGGCTGGTTCAGAATGAGCGGCGGACGGTGATCGCCGTGTTTCAGGACCTGAATCTGGCATCGGCATACAGCCAGGAAATCATTATGGTCAAAGGGGGCCGGGTGGTTGCTGCCGGCCCCACGGCTGAGGTGTTCACTCCGCAAAACCTGGAACGGGTGTTCGACGTTCAGGCCCGGGTTGCGCTGGACGATTTTACCGGACGGCTTCAGGTCCGATACAAAAGATGCTGATTGAGGGATTGATAACAAAACAGACCATCTACAGCCTTCTGATCGCATGGCTGTTTTGGGGCAGCTCCGGTCTTGCCGATGATTTTCCGATGGATGAAACCGTGCGGGACCATGCCCCCTATGAACGCATCATCTCTCTTTATGGCGCCCATACAGAGAATTTACTGGCGATGGGTGCGGCCGACCGGCTCATCGGCATCGATGGCCAGTCGGCCGATCTGACCGGAGCTGCAGGAAAGCAGATATTTTCCTATCACGACGACCCGGAGCGGTTTTTGGCCGCCCGTCCGGACCTGGTCCTGATCCGGCCCATGATCGACCGCGGGTATCCCCGGTTGGTGCAGCGGTTGAAACAGAGTGGAATCCAGGTGGTGTCGGTGCAGCCTTCCACCGTGGACCATCTGGCGGCATACTGGCGGCTGTTGGGCCGGTTAACGGGAAGGGACGCGCAAGCCGATGGCATGCATCGCGCCTTTCAGGCGGCGGTGGCGGACTTCCGTCGGCTGTCCGCGCAGGTGGACCAGCCTCAGCGGGTTTACTTCGAGGCCATCCACCGAAAAATGAAAACGTTCACGCCCCAGGCCATGGCCATTTTTGCCCTGGAAACGGCGGGCGGCATCAATGTGGCCGGCGATGCCCCGGTGCGCGAAAAAAACAATATCGCGGTATACGGAAAGGAGCGGCTGCTCTCCCATGCCGCCGAAATCGATGTTTTCCTTTCCCAACAGGGCGCCATGAACCAGGTCTCCGTGGAGGCGATCATGGCTGAACCGGGATTCGGCGCCATCAAGGCCGTCAAGGCGGGACAGGTTTACCTGGTGGACGAGACCGTCGTCTCGCGTCCGACCTTGGGGCTGCTCAAAGGAATATACCGGATCGGCTGCCTGCTCTATCCTGACGTATACTGTGCGGCGGGCCGGACCATCCTGGCAATGGCCGGCATGAGTGACTGACACCATAAGCAAGCAATCTTTCAGGAGGATGATATCAAAGGCATCGTCATCGCCGGCACCCACAGCGGGGCCGGTAAAACCACCATCACGCTGGGTCTGATGGCCGCGCTCACTGCCCGGGGGTATAAAGTTGCGCCGTTCAAGGTGGGGCCGGATTTCATCGATCCCGGCCATCACAGCCGGGTCACCGGTCGGGCCAGCCGCAACCTGGACGGGTGGATGCTTTCGCAGGCGTATAACCTGAAAACGTTCGCCAGGCACACCGTCGGTGCCGACATCGCCGTCGTGGAGGGGGTGATGGGCCTGTACGACGGTTATGACGGACGCAGTGAGGCGGGCTCCACCGCCCAGATGGCCAAGTGGCTGGGCCTGCCGGTGGTGCTGGTGGTGGGGGCACGCTCCATGGCCCGCAGTGCAGCCGCCCTGGTGCAGGGATTCGAAGGCTTTGATGATGCGCTCTCCTTTGCCGGTGTGTGCTTCAATCACCTGGGCAGCGACCGCCATCTGGACTACCTGAAAGCGGCCATGGACGGCCACGTGCGCATGCCGGTGCTGGGCGGCCTGATGCGTGATGAAGCCATTGCCATTCCCGAGCGGCACCTGGGGCTGGTGACCCGGGAGGACCATGACCTGTCTGAAGCTGACCGCGGACTCCTGGCGGCCCTGATTGAAAAGCAGCTGGATCTCGATGCCTTGCTTCAGGGGCTGCCGGATCTTGATCTTCAGGAGAATGCGTCGCCTCCCGGAATCGAGACGCAAGTGGCCGGCGTGCGTATCGGCGTGGCCCGGGACGCCGCCTTTTGCTTCTACTACCCGGAGAATCTGGAGCTGTTGGAGGCAGCCGGTGCCCAGCTGGTTTTTTTCTCCCCCCTGACGGACAACCGGCTGCCGGAAGGACTGGACGGTCTTTATTTTGGAGGGGGATATCCGGAACTGCATGCCGGTGTGCTGGCCGGCAACCGGCTGCTGCTCCAGGAGATCCGGCAGGTGAGTCGGATGAATATGCCGATTTACGGTGAATGCGGCGGATTCATGTACCTGTGCCGGGAGATGGGCGATATCGATGGCAATGCCTTCTCGATGACCGGCTGCCTGCCCTTGGCCACGCGCATGCTGGCCCGGCTCAAGGCGTTGGGATACCGGGAGGTCACCCAGTCGATGCCCACGCTGCTGGGACCGGCCGGTCAGGTCATGCGCGGGCATGAATTCCACTATTCCACCATCAGCAGTGAAACGAAAGACCTGACCGGGATCTACCGGATGACCGATCGTGCCGGCATGGAAAAAGCGGCCGAGGGTTTTATGGCCAACCAGACCCTGGGCAGTTATATCCACCTGCATTTCGGAAGCTGCCCGTCGGCTGCCAGGCATTTCGTGAACGCTTGCAGGCGATGGGCTGCCGTAAAAAATAAAAATAAAGGAACCGTTCATGAAACCCAATGAGATCGAGCAGTTGAGTTTTCAAATGATCGACAGCGAGGCCGGCGCCCATGGCTTTTCAGCGGATCAGTGGCCGGTGGTGCGCCGGGTGATTCATACCAGCGCCGATTTTGAGTGGCAGCAGATGATCCGTTTTCACCCGCAGGCCGTTGCGGCCGGCGTAGCGGCCATCCGCAGCGGATGCGCCATCATTACCGACACCAACATGGCCCGTGCGGGTATCCGCCAGCGTGATCTGGTCCGGTTCGGCGGTACGGTCAAATGCTACATGTCCGATGAACGGGTGGCCGAAACCGCCGCGCGCAAAGGCATCACACGGGCCAAGGCGGCCGTGGACGTGGCTGCAGCGGAGCTTGCCGGTGGCATTTACGTGGTGGGCAACGCCCCCACAGCCCTGCTGCGACTGATCGAACTCATGGAACAGGGTGCCGTTCAGCCGGCCCTGGTGGTGGGGTTGCCGGTGGGGTTCGTCAACGCCGCCGAATCCAAGGCCCTTTTGCTGCAATGCGATGTCCCCCATGTCACCAACGTGGGCCGCAAAGGCGGGTCGAACGTGGCGGCAGCCGTGGTCAACGCATTGATCGTCAAGGCCGGAGAAGATCGTTGATCCCGATTTGTTTTCGACGGGGCCACCGGAGACAGCAAACGATTAACGTTGTTGAACACCTTCGGCCAACAACCTAATTACTAACAGGCGACACCATGAACACTATGCATTACGGAACGCTTTACGGCATCGGCGTGGGGCCCGGAGATCCAGATCTGATCCCCTTGAAGTCGGTCAAGATCATCAATCGGGTCGACGTGGTCTTTGCGGCATCCTCCACGAAAAACGCCCACAGCCAGGCGGTCACGATTGCCGCACCGCACATCCCCGAAAACAGCGACGTGCGGCTGCTGCCCTTTCCCATGACCAAGGATCAGGCCGAAAAAGAGGCCTGCTGGCAGGCCCATGCGCGCACTATCATCAGCGAACTGGAAAAAGGCCATGATGTGGCTTTCCTTACCCTGGGAGACTCGCTGACCTACGCCACCTATGGATATGTGCTCAAGTACGTGCTGGCCCTGGCGCCCGGCGCACCGGTCGTCACCGTCCCCGGCATTACCGCCTATCAGGCCGCCGCCGCCCGGGTGAACCGTCCCCTGGTGGAGGGTGAGGAGTCGCTGCTGGTGTTGTCCGGCGTGGAGGGGGGGCACCGCCTGCGCCAACTCTCGGAAATTGTGGACAACGTGGTTTTCATGAAGGCCTATCGCAACGCCGGGGATATCACGGATGCCCTGGAAGAGAAGCACATGCTCGAAAACAGCGTGGCGGTGGCCAACTGCTGCCTGGCAAACGAAGAGGTGATCGAAGACATTCAGACCTTAAAACAGCGCAAACCGGGATACTGGACCCTGATCCTTGCCAAGAAAACCAACAGCCATGAGGCACACTGAGTCCCGGCTTCCCGTTAAAGCCCTGATGGTTTCCGTGGCCTTCTCCATCGTGGTGGTCGGCTGGGGCTGGCTGAAGCTGGAGACGCATACCGTCGAACGCCTGGCCGTGCACTTGTTCTGGCCCCTGGCGCGCCTGCTGGTTTTCATTACGATCGGACTGGTGGTGGGGCAGGCCATCGAGGCCACCGGCTGGACCCGGCGGCTGGCCGTGGTGGCCGCCCCCCTGTTCCGTTTCAGTCACCTGGGGGATCGCTGTTCGGCGGCTTTCACGACATCCTTCATTTCCGGCGTGGCCGCCAACGCCATGCTCTGGGAGTTCTTCAAGGAAGAGAAAATTACCCGCCGGCAATTGTTCCTCAGCAACCTCATGAACCAGTTTCCGGCCTATTTCCTGCATCTGCCGACCACTTTTTTCATCGTGATCCCGCTTACCGGCCGGGCCGGGGCGCTGTACTTTTTTCTGACCTTTGTGGCCCTGGTGGCTCGAACATGGATGGTGATGCTCTATGGCCGTTGGTTCTGCCAGTCAGAAGGGGGTGGGCAAGACACGGCCTACCGGGTGCAGAAACCCCTGGAAACGGGACGGGCAAAAAAGGATGTGGTCGAGACGATTAAAAAACGTCTGCCCGGGCGGATCGCCCGCATCGCCGTATATGTGGTGCCGATTTACACCCTGGTTTTCATGGTCAACGCCATGGGCGGGTTTGATGCGGCCAGGGGGTGGCTGGCCCGTTTCGTGGTCACCAGCGTGCTGCCGATGGAATCCCTGTCGGTCGTCATCTTGAGCTTCGCCGCCGAATTCACGTCCGGTTTTGCCGCTGCCGGCGCCATGATGGAGGCCGGTGTCCTGACCGTCAAGCAGACCGTGATCGCCCTGCTGGCCGGAAACATCGTGGCCTTTCCCATCCGGGCGCTGCGCCACCAGCTGCCCCGGTACATGGGCATCTTCTCACCGGCCATGGGTCTCCAGCTGCTGCTTCTCGGCCAGGGACTGCGCGTGGTCAGCCTGGTCGTCGTCGGTGCGGTTTATTATCTGTTTGTTTGAAGGCGGCCACGGATTCCATGCTCGAATCCTTGACCCCTCGACCCCGATGTGGCTCAATAGAGAAGCCCCTGGTCCAAGAAAACGACCGTAAAGAGAGAACCATGTATCCATACGAAAATGAATTTATGGCCGGCCAGCGACTGATGGTGGGCTTCGACGGAACGGATTTTAACGACGACCTGGAATTTCTCATCGGTACCCTGCAGGTGGGGGGGGTGATCCTCTTCTCACGCAACCTGGGGACACCGGAGCAGATCCGGCAGCTGTGCTCCGACTGCCAGGCCTGCGCCCGGCGGCTCGGCCTGCCGCCGCTCTTCGTCGCCATCGATCAGGAAGGCGGCCAGGTGGCCCGGCTCAAACCGCCGTTTACCCAGTTTGCGGGAAACCCGGCCATGAAGCATGCCGACGACGCCGTCCATTTTGCCAGGGTAACGGCCATGGAACTGAGGCGTCTGGGCGTCAATATGAACATGGCGCCGGTGCTGGACGTCGCTCCGGACGGGGTGAACAGCATCATGGCCGGCCGCGCCTTCGGCAGCGACCCGGCCTGGGTCTCCAGCATGGGCATGACGGTGATCGATCATCTTCAACGGCGTGGAATCATGGCGGTGGCCAAACATTTCCCCGGCATCGGCCGAACCGTGCTGGACAGCCATCTGGCCCTGCCCGACCTGGAGATCGACACCCAGACATTGAGCGACTTCGACCTGATCCCCTTCCAAAATGCCATCCAGGGCAAGGTGGCCGGTATCATGCTCTCGCACATCCGCTACACCGGTATCGATCCGGTCTGGCCGGCCAGCCTGAGCCCGGCCATTGCGGTGGACCTGCTGCGTGGGAAGATGGCCTACGACGGCGTCGTCATGACCGATGACCTGGACATGGGGGCCATCAAACCCAACCACGATATCGCCACCGCCGTGGGCCAGATCCTGGTGGCCGATGTGGACATCGCCCTTATCTGCCACAAAGGCCCCGATATCGAGAGGGCCTGTGAGAAAATTCGCCGCTCGCTGGTTGACGACACCCGTCTCAGGCAGATGGGCGAGCACTCGGTGGACAGGATCCTGGGCCTCAAACGCAGCTACCTCAAGGGGAGCTGGGCGGAGCGGTATGGGAAGCCGGCGGAACCGCGATAGCGAGCGCATTCCCCGCGGCCTGCCGCGGGGAGGGTCCCATTCGCCCGCTCATCACTGAATAGCACAGGTGTGGATCCCCTGCCGGCACGGTACATCCGGTTTCAGCCGGCGGTGAACCATCATTTTCCCTCCATGGCGCCGTGCGGCGTCGATGCGTTCCCGTTTGTTTTTAGGGTTGTTCTTGCCATCGTTGTGATGGCATGGTTAAAGTGGGTATTGAAAAACCACTGCACTTGGTTCTACAGTGTTACCGGCCGGGTTGGCATGCGCACCGATTACCCGTAAACGACAATTTCTCATTGACGGTTTTCCGGACGAACCTGCGCCCGGGAGGTTTTTCAACCCGCATGCGCCGACGGATATGATGGCGACAGCGTTTGGGTTCGATCGAGCCGGGGAAACGTGGGGTTACCGGTTTCGACGAAAAAACCAACTGCCGCCAGTTCACCATCTGCCCGCCCGTCGCAGGCATACGGGTTAAGGGGAAAATTCAATCAATCATGTTCGATCCGCATATTCTCCTGACGGGCGTCGTCATTTTTGTGGCCAGGATCTGCGATGTCTCCATCGGCACCATCCGCACCATCGTCACGGTCCAGGGGAGAACGGTTATTGCCTTTACCCTGGCGATTTTCGAAATCTCCATCTGGGTCACCGTCGTCAGTGCCGTGATCAACCAGATCAAGGATCAGCCCCTGCTGGTCGTTTTTTATGCTTTCGGCTACGCCACCGGCAATGTGGTGGGGATCATGGTGGAGCGCAAGCTGGCCTTCGGGACGATGATCCTGAGAATTATCACCCGCACCGCAGGTCCTGAAATCGCGGCCCACCTGAGAGAAAAGGGGCAACCGGTTACCATTTTCCACGGCGAAGGCATGCGCGGGCCGGTCAACGAATTGTACATTGCCTGCCGTCGCCGGGACCTGAAATGGATCCTTCCCGAGGTGCAGCGTCTTGATCCGAGATTGTTCTACGTCATCGAGCAGGCCCGGGACATGAGCAGAGTGCTCAAGCCGGTACCCACTGCGCTTGGCGGGTGGCGGGCCACCGATAAGCGCAAGTAGCCCGGTTGCCGATGACAATTAAACAAGTGGCGATCCGCCCTGCTGGAACGATACATCGGGCAGACAGACCGCCAAAGGGGTCTGATTGAACTCTGTGGTCATCTTAAAAGAGCTGCTCACCTGGCGATCGGCCGTTGACATCCTGCTGATCGCGGCGGGGCTGTTCTTTTTGTACCGAACCCTCCTTCGCCTGGGCACCTGGGCCATCTTCACCGGCGTACTTTTGGCCACCGCCGTATTCTTCGTGGCCAACTTCCTCGACCTGAAGGGCATCGAGTGGATCTATTCCAACCTGAGCCATGTAGCCCTGATCGCCCTGATCGTGATCTTTCAGCCGGAACTGCGCAAGATTTTCGAGCGGGCCGCCTCGGTCACCCGGCAGGATGTCCAGCAAAAAGAGGATGGCCTGGCCGGCTTGGTGTCCCAATCCCTGTTCATGCTGGCCGAGCAGAAGCGCGGAGCCATCGTCGTTTTTCCGGGTAGGGAGTCGGTCGGAGAATGGCTTTCCGGCGGTTTCAGGCTGGACGCCAAACCCAGCCTCCCCCTGATCATGAGCATCTTCGACCCCAACTCGCCCGGCCATGACGGGGCACTGATCGTCCACAACGGCCTTTTTACCCGATTCGGCGTGCGCCTGCCCGTTTCCGAAAGCCAGCGGCTGGCGGAGGATTTCGGCACCCGCCATCACGCGGCCATGGGGTTGGCGGAACGGACCGACGCCCTGACAGCGGTCGTTTCGGAAGAGCGGGGCAAGGTGTCGATTTTCCGCGACGGCGAGATCACACCGGTGGACAACCCGGCGGCGGTCGAAGCGGCGGTGTTGACCCATTGGCGCGAAACGGCCGCTCCGGCCATTGAAATCCCCACGGGACGGCGGTGGTGGGCCGCCGCATTGCAGCTGCTGCCCAGTTTTATCGTCGCCGGTCTGTTCTGGCTGTCGCTGACCGTGTCCCAGGGGGAGGTGCTGGAAAAAGTGTTCACGGTCCCCGTGGAATACACCCTGACCGCCCCCGACCTGGTGCTCGTGGGCGACAAGGACAACGAGATCCGGATTCACCTGGCCGGGCCGCGGACCAGCCTCGACGGGTTGAGCCCGGCCCAGCTCAGTGTGAAAATCGACCTGTCGAATGCGGTGCCGGGGAAGCAGTCCTTTTATATCACCGATGAGAACCTTCGGCTGCCCAAGAGTGTGACTCTGCTGGATGTGGTTCCCTCGAGCCTGGAGTTGACGCTGGCTGAAATCGTCAAGCGGGAGATCGCCATCAAACCGCAACTGGTGGGGCGGCTTCCCGGCAAGCTGGAAATCCTGACCGTGACCGTCAAACCGGACAAGTTAACGGCGCTGCTGCCCGCCACCGGCGGAAAGGACCAGGTGTCGAGCATCACCACCACGCCCATCTACCTCGAGAATTTCAGGGAGACCACGACGCTGTTCTGCAAGATCATCGCACCGCCGGCCGTCCAGCCGGTCGACAAACGCTGGCCGGACGTGGAGGTGACCATCGAGGTCAGGTCGAAAAAGTAACAGCCCGGTCGATCACGACTACGCCGGCGTCTGCGGAAACCATCCAGAAAGGATAGAATCGGCGGGTCAATCGAAACCTTCCGGACATTTCTGGTTCTATTTCATTCACTGTCCGGCCCATTCGCACGTGAATGTCGCCTTGCCGACGGCACTCAATTTTACAGCAAAAGGAAACCAACCATGCGAACCCTTAATCTGATGGCAGCCACCCTTTTGACAGCCGCCATGGCGTTGTTCAGCTGTTCGGAAAAGATCGAACCGGGCAACACGGCACCGCAGGCAAGCACCGCCGTTGCGGTTCCCGTCATCGAGGTGGCCCATGCCGTTCAGCCGGTGATGTACGATGCCGTCGGTACGGTGAAGGCCCGGGTATCGGCCACGGTATCGAGCAAGTTGATGGGCACCATTCAAGCGTTCACGGTCAAAGAGGGGGACCTGGTGAAATCAGGTGACATACTGGTCCAACTGGACGAGCGCCAGGTCGCCGCCCAGTTGGACCAGGCCCGGGCGGCCCTGGCGGAAGCGCGAAAAGCCGAAACCGGGGCCGTGTCGGCCCAGGCGGCGGCCGAAGCCGGTGCCCAGCGGGCGCTGTTGTCCTATCGCCGCAACCGGACCATGCTGGAAGGCGGGGCCATTACCCAGGAGGCCTTTGAAAGTGTAGAAGCCCAGCATAAGCAGGCCGAGGCCGCCCTGTCCCAGGCCCGGGCGATGGTGGAAGCGGCGCAGTTCCGCATCAACCAGGCCCAGGCGGCGGTCGATGCGGCCACGGTGGCCCGCAAGGATGCCCGGATCCTGGCTCCCTTCGACGGCAAGGTGACGGCCAAGCTGGCCGATACGGGCGCACTGGCCGCGCCGGGGACCCCGTTGCTGTCCCTGGAACGGGAGGGCGGTTACCGGGTGGACCTGGTGGTTCCCGAAGCATACATCCAGTCCGTCCGGATCGGCCAGACGGTGGACGTCCGCATTCCGGCTGCCGGAGACCGACCCCTTGGCGGGACGGTCGATGTGATCGTGCCCTCGGCCGATCAGGGCAGCCGGACGTTCGTGGTGCAGGTGGGGGTCCCGGACACCGAATCCCTGCGATCGGGCATGTTCGCCCGCGTGTCCCTCTCCATCGGCGAACAGCAGACCCTGCGGATTCCTGAATCGGCGGTGGTCCGGCGGGGGCAGTTGACCGGGGTGTTCATTGTGGATGAGAAGCGCACCGCCCGGTTCCGGCTGATCCGCACCGGCCGCGCATACGGCGATCAGGTGGAGGTGATCTCGGGAATCAAGGACGGCACCCGGCTGGTGAGCGCACCATCTCCTGAACTGACCAACGGGTCTGCCGTGGAGCCTGAAAAATGAAAAACGCATACGGTCCTGCCGGTAAAATAGCCAATTATTTCATCAACTCCAAATTAACCCCGCTGATTATCATCGCCTCGGTGCTTCTGGGAATGGCCGCCGTTGTGGCTCTTCCCAGGGAGGAAGAACCTCAGATCATCGTGCCCATGATCGATATTTTCGTTCAGATGCCCGGTTCCGATGCAGCGGAGGTGGAGCAGCGGGTGACCCGTCCCATGGAGAAGCTGCTGTGGGAGATCCCCGGCGTGGAGTACATCTACTCCACCAGCATGCCGGGCATGGCCATGGCGGTGGTTCGTTTTTACGTGGGGCAGAACGAAGAGGAGTCGATCGTGCGGCTCCAGTCCAAGCTCATGGCCAACATGGACCGGATTCCGTGCTGCATCACCCCGCCGTTGATCAAGCCGCGATACATCGACGACGTGCCCATCCTGGCCCTGACATTCTGGAGCGAGGAGGTCGAGCCCTACCTGCTGCGGCGGGTGGCCGCCGAGGTGGAGGACCAGGTCAAGCGTGAGCCCAACGTCTCCATCACCACGCTTATCGGCGGTGAGAGCCGGCGGGTGGAGGTGCAGCTGGACCCGGTGCGCATGGCCGGATACGGTCTGGACCCGGTGGCCGTGGCCCAGCTGGTCTTCGCCGCCAACCAGGCTGCCGATGCCGGCGCCTATCCCTCGCCCGAAGGCCAGATCATTGTCCATTCCGGCGGTTTTCTGAAAACCCCCGATGACGTCAGGAACGTGGTCGTGGCGGTCCACCAGGGACGCCCCGTCTATCTGGGCGACGTGGCCACCATCTCCGACGGTCCGCCGCTTCCGGAATCCTACGTCTTTTTCGGCAGCGGTCCGGCGGCCGGCGAAAAGGGCCTTTCCGCAGACGACGTCAAACGCGCCCCCTATCCGGCGGTCACCCTGACGCTTGCCAAGCGCAAGGGCACCAATGCCATCAGCGTCGCCGACAAGGTGCTGGAACGGGTCGAGACGCTCAAGGGGATGGTTATTCCGGACAACATCAACGTCACGGTCACCCGCCACTACGGAGAGACAGCCAAGGAGAAGAGCGACGAGCTGTTGCTGCACATGCTGATCGCCATCGTGTCGGTCACCGTTCTGATATGGTTCACCCTGGGCCACCGGGAGTCCGGTGTGGTGGCGTTCGCGATCCCGGTCACCCTGGCCCTGACCATGGCGGTCTTCTACCTTTACGGCTACACGCTCAACCGCATCACCCTCTTCGCCCTGATTTTCTCCATCGGCATCCTGGTGGACGATGCCATCGTGGTGGTGGAGAACATCGTGCGCCACTTCCGGCTGCCGGGCAACGAGGGCCGTCCCCGCGTCCAGGTGGCCATCGAGGCCGTAGACGAGGTCGGCAACCCGACCATCCTGGCCACCCTGACGGTCATCGCCGCCATCCTGCCCATGGCATTCGTCGGCGGCCTCATGGGACCCTACATGCGGCCCATACCGGTGGGGGCCTCGGCGGCCATGGTTTTCTCCCTCATCGTGGCCTTCATCGTCACTCCCTGGGCGGCATACCGCCTGCTGGGCCGCAAGGGCCACGGCCACGGTGACGCCCACGAGGCGGAGGACCGGGCTACCCGGCTGTACCGCAACGTCATGGACCATCTGCTGCACAATCGTGTGTGGCGATGGTCATTCCTGATCGGTGTGGCCGCCCTGCTGCTGGGGGCCTGTGCCATGGTGGCCGTGGGGCTGGTCAAGGTGAAGATGCTGCCCTTCGACAACAAGAGCGAATTCCAGGTGATCCTGGACATGCCCGACAGCGCCACCCTCGAGGACACGGCAGCCGTGGCCTTCGAGATGGGGGACTACCTGGCGACGGTCAACGAGGTGGTCGACTACCAGATCCACACCGGCACCGCCGGGCCATTCAACTTCAACGGCCTGGTGCGCCACTACTACCTGCGCCGGTCGCCGAACCTGGCCGACATCCAGGTCAACCTGGCCGGCAAGGGACACCGCAAGCAGCAGAGCCACGAGATCGCCAAGCGGGTGCGGCCGCCGCTGCAGGCCATCGCCGAGCGTTACGGGGCCAGGGTAAAGGTGGCCGAAGTACCTCCCGGTCCGCCGGTACTCTCCACCCTGGTGGCCGAAGTGTACGGCCCCGACTACGACCGCCAGCGTGAGCTGGCCCTGAAGATTCGCGACATTTTCGAACAGACCGACGGGGTGGTGGATGTGGACTGGTACATGGAAGAGGCGCAGATCCGCTACCAGATCGAGGCGGACCAGGAAAAGGCCGCCCTGCACGGTATCAGTGTTGCCCACATCACCCGGACCCTGCAGGCCGCCCTTTCCGGTTCCAGGGCCGGCCTGTTGCACCAATCACTGGAAAAGGAGGATGTGGCCATCGTGCTTCAGCCGCCCCTGGCCCTGCGGGCCGGTCTCGACCTGCTCAAGGCCATCAGCGTCAACGCCGCCGACGGCCGCATGGTGACCCTATCCGACCTGGTGACCGTCAAGCGCACCCCGCTGGACCGCAGCATCTACCACAAGAACCTCATGCCGGTGGTCTATGTGATCGCCGATGTGGCCGGCGCCAAGGAGAGTCCGGTTTATGCCATCCTGGAGCTGCGCAAGAAGATCGACGCCATCACCCTTCCCGAGGGGTACCGCATCGCCCAGCATACGGCGGCCCTGCCCGAGAGCGACCAGCGCTTTGCCATGAAGTGGGACGGTGAGTGGCACATCACCTACGAGGTGTTCCGCGATCTGGGCATGGCCTTTGCCGTGGTGCTGGTGCTGATTTTCGTCCTGGTGGTCGGCTGGTTCCAGTCCTTTTCCACGCCGGTGGTGATCATGGCGGCCATCCCCTTCTCCCTGATCGGCATCCTGCCGGCCCACTGGGCCATGGGCGCCTTTTTCACGGCGACATCCATGATCGGTTTTATCGCCGGCGCGGGCATCGTGGTGAGAAATTCAATTATCCTGGTGGATTTCATCGAGCTGCGGCTCTCCGAAGGGGCGCCGCTGGACCAGGCCGTCATCGATGCCGGGGCGGTGCGCTTCCGGCCCATGATGCTCACCGCCGCCGCCGTGGTGGTGGGGGCCTCGGTGATTCTCTTCGACCCCATTTTCCAGGGGCTGGCCATTTCTCTGATGGCCGGCGAGGTGGCCTCGCTGCTCTTTTCGCGCATGACGGTGCCGATTCTCTATTTTCTGGACAAGCGATGGGAATTCGCACACGGGCATGGCGGGGGCGCCAGAAAAGCGGTCGACGGTGCCTGATATCGGCAACCGGCATAATCTGAGCCGGCGCCACGCCGGCAACTGCGTTTCCTTGCGGCTGCCGGCGCAAAGGCGTTGCCCCGTGCCGGGGCGGTAATACCGGCATGGGCATAATCACTCGCATAAATGGCGGTTGCTTCTCATGTTAATTCCTTTGCTGTTGATGCTGGCCGGGTTTTTCATTCTGATCAAAGGCGCCGACCTGTTTGTGGATGGCGCCGCGCGCCTTGCCCGGGGGTTGCATGTCTCTCCCATGGCCGTCGGCCTGACCGTGGTGGCCTTCGGCACCTCGGCCCCCGAGCTCTTCGTTAATATCTCGGCCGGGATCAGCGGCAACACCGATCTTGCCCTGGGCAACGTGGTGGGCAGCAACATTGCCAATATCCTTTTGATCCTGGGCATTTCGGCGTTGATCCGGCCGCTCACCGTTTCCAAGGGGACCGTGTGGAAGGAGATCCCTTTCGGCCTGCTGGCAGCGCTGATGCTGTGGGTCCTGGCCAGCGACGTTTACATCGACGGAGCCGCCCGTTCGACGATCACCCGTTCGGACGGCCTGGTGCTGCTGGGTTTCTTCGGCATCTTCATCGCGTACACCGCGTCCATTGCCGCGCCGGTTGCCGGCCTGCCGGATGTCAACCCGGCACCGGCCGGGAAGGCGGCTCAAATTACCCTGAAAATGGTCATCGGCTTTTGCGGTCTGCTTTTCGGGGGGCGCTGGATCGTGGACAGCACCGTCATCTTGGGGGACTTGCTCGACGTTCCCCGGGCCGTCATGGGGCTGACGGTGGTGGCGGTGGGGACCTCTCTGCCCGAACTGGCCACCTCGGTCATGGCCGCCAGGCGGGGAGACGTCGAGATTGCCGTGGGAAACGTGGTCGGCTCCAACATCTTCAATGTGTTTTTCATATTGGGTGTCAGTGCGGTCATCCGGCCGCTGCCCTTCAACCCGGCGTCCAATGTGGACATGGCCGTCATGATGGCCGCCAGCATCCTTTTGTTCATCTTCATGTTTACCGGTCGGCTGCGAATTATGGACCGGTGGGAAGGGGTGCTGGCCCTGCTGATTTATTGCATCTACATCGCCTACCTGCTGCTGCCCATCATTTCTCCCGGCTTCCCGGCGGGTTCAGGCGGTTGATCGAAGATGAAACGGCGTTAAATCGTGATTATCTTATCTGTCATGTGACTGGACGCAGTGCTGCGGAGACGGAGCCAACCCCTGCTTGAGCGCACCAATCTAATCTGAAAGGCGGATTCATGGGCATCGATCATCTCACCCCGCTGGCCGGGGAAGTTTTCAAAAAGCGTTATCTTGCCCGCAACTACCGGGGAGAAACCATCGAAACACCGGCGGATGTGTTTTCGCGGGTGGCACGGGTGGTAGCCGAGGCGGACCGGCTCTTCGACGCCGGCGCCTCGGTGCGGGACACGGCGAATCGCTTCGAGTCGGCCATGACCTCGCTCTCTTTTCTGCCCAATTCCCCCTGCCTGATGAACGCCGGCCGGCCGCTGGGGCAGCTGGCCGCCTGTTTTGTGCTGCCGGTGGAGGACCACCTGGAGTCCATCTTCCAGAGCCTCAAGGATGCCGCCCTGATTCACCACACCGGCGGCGGAACCGGATTCTCCTTCAGCCGCCTGCGTCCTGCCGGGGATACCATTTTCCCCGCATCGGGCGTGACCGGCGGCCCGGTATCGTTCATCCAGCTGTTCGATGCGGCCACCCACCTCATCGATCGCAACCGCATCCGACCCGGTGCCAACATGGGCGTGCTGCATGTGAGCCACCCGGACATCGAGGTATTCATCCAGGCTAAGCGGGACCGCCGCCAGCTATGCAATTTCAATCTTTCCGTGGCTGTGGACGATGCTTTCATCGATTGTGTGAAGGCGGGCGGCGACTACCCGCTGATCCACCCGCGAACCGGCGCCGAGGTGGCCCGGGTGCCGGCGGCCGACCTGCTCGGCCTGATGGCGAAAAGCGCCTGGGAAACCGGTGACCCCGGCATCCTGTTCATCGACCGCATCAACCGGGCCAATCCCACTCCCAAAATGGGGCCCCTGGAGGCCACCAACCCCTGCGGTGAGCAGCCGCTTCTGCCCTTTGAATCCTGCACGCTGGGTTCCATCAACCTGACCCGGGTCATCGGTGGCAACGCCATCGACTACGGCAAACTGGAGTCGCTGGTGCACCTGGCAGTCCATTTTCTGGACAATGTGGTGGAGGTGAACCGGCACCCCATCGCCCGCACCGGGGAATGGAGCCGGATGAACCGCAAGATCGGGCTCGGTGTCATGGGATTTGCCGACATGCTGATCCTTCTCGGCGTATCCTACCAGAGCGAGCGGGCGTTGGCCCTGGCCGGAGAGATCATGTCCCGGATCCAGCAGTATGCCGAGGCGGCGTCGGCCGAGCTGGCTGCCAGGCGGGGAAATTTTCCCGCTTTTCAACAGAGCGTGTTTCCGGCCAGGGGAGTGAAGCGGCGGCGCAATGCCACCCTGACCACCGTGGCGCCCACCGGCACCATCAGCATCCTGGCCGGGGTGAGCAGCAGCGTCGAGCCCGTCTTCGCCTTTGAAGTCGAGCGCCGCATCGTGGACCAGATTTATACGGACATCCACCCCATTTATGCGCAATACCTGCAGGCGGGGCGCGAGATAGACAAACGCATCTTTCAGACCGCCTGGGATGTCTCCCCGCACTGGCACCTGAAGATCCAGGCCGCTTTCCAGAAATATACGGACAACGCCGTTTCCAAAACGGTGAACCTGCCCGAATCCATCACCGCAGACGAGATTCGAACCCTCTTTCTGGAAGCCGCCGACATGAACCTCAAGGGTGTCACGGTTTACCGCGACCGGTCCCACCCGGATCAGGTCCTTTCCGCCTGCTCCTTAAAAAACGAGGAATGTTCGTGATTGGGGAATGGTGGGAATGAAACCGTTTCACGCGGCACCTGAATAAGGTTTTCCTAAAAAACGAGGAGATTCCATGAATCGGAAACAATCCATCGAAACCATCCACAGCTACGACAGTTACTGGGATGTCCTGGTGATCGGCGGCGGCGCCACCGGCCTGGGGTGCGCGCTGGATGCGGCGTCGAGGGGATACAAGACCCTGCTGGTGGAGCAGCACGATTTCGCCAAGGGCACCTCCAGCCGCAGCACCAAGCTGGTTCATGGTGGCGTGCGCTACCTGCAGCAGGGCAATATCTCACTGGTTCTCGAAGCCCTCCACGAGCGGGGACTGCTGATGCAGAACGCTCCGCATCTGGTTCGGAACCAGGCTTTTATCGTGCCCAACTACGAGTGGTGGGACGGTCCTTTTTACGGTGTGGGACTGAAGGTGTATGACCTTCTGGCCGGCCGGCTGGGTCTGGGCCCCTCCAAGTGGCTGTCCAAAGCGGAAACCCTCAAACGCATCCCAACCCTGGAGCCGGACCAGCTTCGCGGCGGCGTGATCTACTACGACGGCCAGTTCGACGATGCCCGCCTGGCCGTCAACCTGGCCCAGTCGATCGAGGATGCCGGTGGCGTTCCCGTCAACTACATGCAGGTGACCGGCCTGACCTATTCGGGGAAGATGATTGACGGGGTAAGGCTCAAGGACGCCATCGACGGCGGTGAACGAGAGGTCCGCGCCCGGGTGGTAGTCAATGCAACCGGAATTTTTACCGACGACATCCTGCACATGGACCAGCCCGCGGCGGCACCGATCATCACCCACAGCCAGGGTGTTCATCTGGTGCTGGACAAACGGTTCTTAAAGGGGAACACGGCCATCATGGTTCCCCAGACCGAAGACGGACGGGTCTTGTTCGCCGTTCCCTGGCACGACCGGGTGCTGGTGGGCACGACCGACACGCCGGTGGATCGGGCCAGCCTCGAGCCCCGTCCCCTCGA
This sequence comes from Desulfosarcina sp., assembly GCF_055467485.1. Lineage (NCBI taxonomy): Bacteria > Pseudomonadati > Thermodesulfobacteriota > Desulfobacteria > Desulfobacterales > Desulfosarcinaceae > Desulfosarcina > Desulfosarcina sp. The sequence goes on from NZ_JBUOIV010000013.1 coordinate 30,732, forward strand.
GGAAGAGATCGCGTTCATCCTCAAGCATGCCGCCCAGTACATGGTGGAGGACCCCACCCGAAAAGACATCCTGTGCGTCTTCGCCGGCCTGCGGCCGCTGGTCGGGGAGGGCGAGGGCAAAAAGACCGCCGCCATCTCCCGGGATCATCACCTGACGGTGTCCGAGTCGGGCCTGGTGACCATCACCGGCGGCAAATGGACCACTTACCGCAAGATGGCCGAAGACACGGTCAACCAGGCAGCCCTGATCGCCGGGCTGCCGGAAAGCGAGTGCCGGACGCGCAAGCTGCGCATTCACGGGTGGCTGAAGAACATGGACCCGGAAGATCCCCTTTGCGCCTATGGTTCCGATGCGGTTTTCATCCGGCGGATGATCGACGCAGACCCCTCGATGGGAGAAAAGCTGCACGACCGTCTGCCTTACGTGAAGGCGGAGGTCGTCTGGGCCGTTCGCCATGAAATGGCCCTGACCCTGGAAGATGTCCTGGCCCGCCGCACCCGCTCCCTGATCCTGGACGCTGCCGCCAGCATGGAGATTGCTTCTGCCGCGGCGGACCTGATGGCAAACGAACGGGGGTTGGGATCGACATGGCGGCAACAGCAGGCGTCCGCATTCAGAACGCTGGCCAGGGGGTATCTGCCGGACTGAGGACTGATGACGGAAGCCGGAGGACGGCGGTCAGCGGTCATCGGTCGAAAGACAGGTGGCCGATTTATAAGAACGGAGGATTAAAACGAAAACCAGAAAACATGGAGGGTTGCCATGAAATATATATACGCGCTGCTGTTTGCGATCCTGTTTGCGGCCACTGCCGCGGCGGGCGGGCAGACGGTCGCCTATGATGTCAAGGGGGAGGCCTTCGAAGGCTATTTTGCCTCTCCGGCGGACAATGCCCCCTTCGTGCTGCTGATCCATGACTGGGACGGCCTGACCGATTATGAAGTCAAACGGGCCGACATGCTGGCTGAAAAAGGGTACGCGGTCTTTGCCGCCGATCTGTTCGGTGCCGGGGTCAGGCCCACTGAAGTCAAAGACAAGCGCCAGCATACCGGCGAGCTTTACAAGGACCGGGAACGCATGCGCAGCCTGATGAATGGCGCGCTGGATGCGGCCAGGGCCCGAGGCGCCCGCGTGACCAACGCCGTGGCGATGGGGTACTGCTTCGGCGGTGCCGCCGTGCTCGAGTTTGCCCGGGCAGGGGCTGCCATGAAAGGTTTTGTCACTTTCCACGGCGGATTGAGCACGCCGGAAGGCCAGGATTACGGCAAGACGAAGGGGAAACTGCTGATATTGCACGGTTCGGCCGACACGGCGATCACCATGGATCATTTTGCCATGCTGGCCAATGCGATGGAGGAAAAAGGCGTGCCGCACGAAATGATCTCATACGGCGGTGCACCGCACGCCTTCACCGTTTTTGGCTCCGACCGGTACAGAAAAGATGCAGATGAGAAGTCATGGAAGCGGTTTGTAGAATTTTTGGAAGAGACCTTGAGGTAGAATGGAGAGCATCAGGCCACTTTGAGAAATTCCACCTTCTTGACCCCGCTGGTGAACCCCAGCGTGTTGGAGATCATGTCCAGGTTGTCTCTCAGGGCCGTGATGCGGTGCTCGCCGATGGGAAAATCCTTACCGATGGTTTTGGCCATTGAGGCGAGAAGTTTGACCCGCTGGTAGAAAACATGGTCGAAATCCATCCCGTCCTTGGACGGCTGTTCGCTGCGCACGGGGATCAATTGCTCCAGGTCAACGCTTTCGGCGGCGATGTAACGCGCATTGCCGACCAGGGCCTTCTTGCGCATCGCACCGAACGGATACCCTTCCAGAAAGGCTCGCGTCATAACGATCAACAGCTTGAGCCGTGAGATGAATATATGGTCCAGGTCCATTTCACCGGCTTTGTCGGGCGCAGCACCGAACCGCAGCATGGAATTCCTTTCTCAATTGTCGAATGGGGATTTTATCGGTATGCGATTGAGAAAAAGCAAAAACCGAACCACACGCGGCATTTTTATACAAAGCGGGGGTAAGGCGATTAACCGGCTTCAATAACAGGAAATACAAAAAAGCGGCCGCAGCCGTCGGGTGGTTTGGGTGTGTAACAAAAAGTTCACATTGTTTCTTTTTTGTTATAGTCAGTGTGGGAAAAATTACATGGGAAAAATTTTGCTCACACCATTGGCGCCTGATCCAATCCTCCCCGCGGCGCCGACGATCGCGGGATCTCCGATACCCGGTATCTTGGCTCCGTTCCGGCAATCGACGGGGTTCGCGCCCGCTGTCGCGGCCCTGCGCCCCCTGTGAGAGAAACCCCGCACTGCGGTTTTGATTGCCGACCGCCTGCCGCCGGATCTGTCGATCTTAACCGGCTGGTGAAAACGATTCCGCCTGGCCATGCAGCGTTAAAACTTGGCTCACCATGCTCATCCACCACCCATCAACTGCGCTTTTTCGCCATATTTTGCCTTGTCCTGCCGGCGCTCAAGACGTTTTTCAACACCCTGTTACAAGTCCGGCACCGGCGGCCCTGGCTTTTTCCAGCAGCGCGAGGTCATTGCCGGCCGACTGGCGGTCGATGTCCGCCCCGTATTGATGGAAAAAATCATAGTGTTGCGCGCCCAGCGAGAGCGGGATCAGGTTCAGCCACTCGTTGAGATGATCGTAAAACTGAGGAAACAGCGCCGGTGGTTCGGGATCGCCGCGGGAGATCACGAACAGCATGCGTTTGCCCGCCGGAAATGCTGAATCGATGGCCGGCTGGCCGGTCTGCGGGTTTTCCTTGAATTCCAGGAACGAATAGAGCCGGTCCACCAGCATCTTGAATTGTGCCGTCACGTGAAACCAATACACCGGCGTTCCCATGACGATCGCATCGTAGGCCGTCATTTCCTGCATCAATGGAGTCAGGTCGTCCTTTTGCACGCATCGTCCCGGATGCTTTTTGCAGCCTTCGCACCCGACGCACCCGTTGACATCCAACTCTCTCAGGTTGACCAGGCGGGTCTGTGCGCCCTCGCGGGCGGCACCTGCCAGAACGGCTTCCACCAGGGTCTGGGTGTTGGCTCCTTTTCGGGGGCTTGCATTGATGCCGATCAGTTTCATAAACCCTCCTTTCGCTTTATGGTTGGTCAGCCGGCAATCAGCGGTGATCGAATACCGGGTCATCGAGGTTGGCCGCGCCAATGCTGCGGCTGCCGTCCTGGATCTGATGCACCATGGCGACCACTGCATCGTTGGCCGGCACAGGCACACCGTGGACGCGCGCCTTGTCGCAGATATACCCATTGAGAAAATCGATCTCCGTGGGCCGGCCGCGCTCTAAAGACTGAAGGCTGGAGGATTTGATGCGCCGGTATTTGAAGCCGATCATCCGGATGAACAGGTCCCGTTTGAACTGCCTGATTTTCCCCTGGCCTTCAAGGAAGCGGTAGAAATTCAACCGGCCGCCGGCCGCCGGCTCCACCCGGATGCCCATGGCATCGGCCACGGCCATGGCTTCACGCATCATTTCGATGAACAGCCGCCGTATCCGTTTTTCTGCCAGCAGCCGTCCCAGGGTTACGCCCGCGATTACCCCCAGGGAGTTGATGCAGGCGTTGATGATCAGCTTGGCGTACAGATGACCGATGATGTTCGCGGTCGTCCGGGTGGGTTGCACCGCCTCCAGCATCGCCTGGATGGGCATCAGCCGCCCCGCGTCGGCGCCTTGATCCCAGTTGCCGATGACGAACTCCCCCGGTGAGGTCACCTCGATCGATCCCGGTCCGGTCTGGGTGGCCCCCCAGCCCACCACGCAGCCGACGATTCGATCGGGGCCGACCACCCGGGCCAGGGCCTCTTCGGCGACGCCGTTCTGCAGGGAGACGAGAAGGGCATCGGTTTTTAAGCGGGGCATCAGCGTCCTGGCAGCAGCGACACAGTCATTGGCCTTGGTTGCCAGGAAAACGATTTCGATGTCATCGGGCAGGTCGTCGGCCGTCCTGACCGCCTTGAGCGCAATGCGGTGGTCCCCTTTCAGGCCACTGACGTGAAGCCCCCCGCCGGTTGCGCGGTCAACGATCTCCTGGTGGCGGCACACCAGGATCGGGTCCCATCCGGCTTTTTTCATCAATGCCGCGGTGACGCCGCCGATGGCACCGGCGCCGATCACGGCGACCTTGCTGGTTGTGATGTGGTTTGTCATATTATTTTCAATCGCTTAGGGTTGTCCATGGAACAATGGGTGTACAACTTCCGGCCTAGCGCCGTGCGGCTGTATTTCAGGTGCCATGCCGGGTGCTCAGCAGCGCCATGGCGAGTTCCGCGCTGCTGATCCCGACCAGGAGCACAACCAGAAACCATAAAAAGACCCGGCCGTGCAGCGGCAGGGACAAACCGCCGAAGACCAGCCAGGCGCAAAGCACCAGGCCGCCGCACAGGTTGATGGCGACCGCGCCGACCAGACCCAAACCGCCGCCGTGTCCTGTCGTATGGCGACTTTCGATCACGAGGGCGATGCCGATGCCGAACAGGACCCCGCCGAGAATGGTCGGGTAAAAGCCATGGGCGGCCGGCGGCACGCCAAGTAGCCTGACCAGCCCGTCGGAAAAGGCGAGCAACAGCAGCCCCAGCAGCAGGTTGATCGTGGCGTCGATGGCGAGCAGTGTAACGCGTCGCATGACCTCACCTCCATAGCACGGCTTCCCAGCCGGTTACACCATGTTTTCAAGGATGGCCCCGGTCGATCGAACCGTCGCGTAGGAACCGGACAGGGCCGCCATGAAGGCGGCATGGACCTGCCATGCCTGGATGTTTTTGTCTTTGAAGGTCAAATCTTTTGTGGCGCAGGCATCTTCGGCAACCATGCAGGTGAAGCCCAGATCGAACGCCGCCCGGACCGTCGCATCGATGCACATGTGGCTCATGGCCCCGCAGATGACGATATCGGCGATGTTGCGCTGGTTGAGGATCTCCAGGAGCGGGGTGCCGCGAAAGCTGTTGGGGAAGTTCTTGACGACGACGCGTTCATCCGCCTGGGGAGCGACCTGTTGATGAATCTGCGCCCCGTCAGTGTCGGGCAGGAAAAAGGTCGCCCCCGCACGGGCGGCGATGTGCTGGACATGGACGACCGGCTTTTCTTTTTTCCTAAATTCATCCAGCAGCCGCCGGGCGTTGGCTGCGGCGGCACCGATGCCGACCAGTTCCATGCGGCCGCCGGGAAAGTAATCGTTTTGAAGGTCAACCAGCATCAGGCATGTGTCCATGTTTCCTCCTCATCGCTATAGATAAACGCTATCCTCGCTTCACGTCACCGCCCGGCCGGCGGCTGCCGGGTTTCACGGGCGGGCTGACCTTTCCGGATCAGGCACGGCTTATAAGTACCTCGGCAATCAGATTGACCAGCCGGACACCGGCACTGCCGTCCAGGTCCAGGTCGGGATGATAACAGGCGATGCTCATTCCAACGGTCCGTCCCCCGGCGTTCACCAGTTGCAGAAACGTCGAGGTTTCTGCAACGGTCAGCCCCTCGGGTTCCGGATACATGACCGGCATGAGTTGCGGATCGATGACGTCCACATCGAAATGGAGCCATAAGGGCAGGCCGTTTCGGGTAAATCGGTCCAGCCCTTCGGTCACGACCGCATGGATGCCTCTTTCCGCCATCTGTTGTCGATCGTAGACCCGGATAGGCGACCGGTCAATCCCGTCCCGGGCCCGGATGCCGTAGACCACGACATTTTTTTCTTCCAGCAACGGGTATTTGCCGGCCACATGGGTGATCTCATGGGGGCCGCGGCCGGTCAATACGGCCAGCTCCATATCCGCGGGGTCGCCCGTGGGCGAGGTCTCGGGGCTGTGGAAATCCGCGTGGCCATCCAGGAAAACGAGACCCACCGGGGTCTGCTTGTTGGCAAAGGCGGCCAGGATGCCCACCAGCATGCTGCAATCGCCGCCCAGCAGCAGCACGAAGGCTTCCCGATCGATCATGTCGCCGACTTTCTCCGACAGGCATTGCGACAGCGCAACCCATGACCGATAATCCCTGATTCCCGTCTGCGGGTCCCGGACGCCCTGGAATCGAAATCCGGCCAGGTCCCCACGGTCGGTGACCGAATGCCCGGTTGATGCCAGTCGCCGGACCAACTGCGCATGGCGAAGGCCGTCCGCCGGGTTCTCCCAATGCGGCGGCCTACCCAGACCGTTGAACGGGGTCCCCAGAATTTCAATACGCATAGGTCAGTCCCTCCCGGCATGACCGAAAAAGATACGCCCCGCCCGGCATGGCTGAAGGCAGACACCCGGCGGGTGAATCGTCAGGTCAGCTTAAAAGCCATGAATTGGATGGCCGCTCCCCTTGCCCGCGCGGCATGCTCGTATGCCGAAACCACGTCACGGGCGACAGATACGCTGCCGCCGGTCCGGGGCGCGGTCTCCGATTCGACGATTTCGCGCCCGCCCCATCGCCGGACCGATTCCCGGGTATAATAATAGAGCAGACCGCTGTCCGTCTTGAGATAGACCGTGCCGCCGGGGATCAGCAGGTTCGCATAGGCGTCAAGAAAGAAGGCGGCGGAAAGCCGGGACTTGACAGCCCGCTGCTTCGGGTGCGGGTCGGGAAAGGTCAGCCAGATCTCGTGGATCGAGTGCTGCAGAAAAAAATCACCGATGCGTTCGATCCGCGCCCGCAGGAAGTGAACATTGTCAAGGCCCCGGGCAAGCGCCTTTTCTGCGCCGACACACATGCGATGGCTCTTGCAGTCGATTCCCACACACAGTTTGCGCGGGTTGGCGGCGGCGAATGCAAGCGCGTGTTCGCCTTTGCCGCAGCCCAGTTCGAGGATCCGTTGCATGCCCTGGTACCGTTCGTCGTACCAGGGATAAGAGCGAGGCGATGGGGACTCGCCGAACTCCGAAAAGGTGACATTGGGCAGATGTTTGACCCGTTCGTACTTGAAAAGCTTGTTTTTAGGCATGCTCAGTCCTGCCAGTGCGCTTTCCGGCGCGTTGTCAATGAATCGGTCGTGGTTGCCTCGCAAAACTCACCATGGCGGCGGGAAGGCTCGACCCGCCGTGCCGCCCACCGGTCGAACCCGCTTTTACACGCCTCCCTCGGGGTTGCCATGCGCTCTCGACACCCGACGGGATGCGGTGGGGCAGGGGGGCGTTTCATGCCGGACATCCGGCGCCGTGCCCCCGGGCGCTTCGAACGGGTCGTCAGGTCTTTCTTTTCATCTTGATCCAGGTGCCGATTTTGCTGCCTGCCAGCGAACAAAGGGGAAGGATCAACAACAGCGGGACGAACCCCTGCACTTTTGATGGTAGCGCCCCCGGGGGCAATCCAGGATAAAGGCCCGTGTAGCCGATCAGCCCCTTGATTTGGGCGTACAGGTTCACGGCAATCGCACCGGCGACAAACAGCAACAGCCGTTGCCTGGTGGCGTCGGTGAAATAACTCAACCCCATCGCAAAACCGAAACACAGCGCGATTACCGCCATGTTTGCGAACAACATGCTGACCATATAAATCAAAATGGATGATTCGGTGTTTGCGTTGGCTGCCCTGGCGGTCTCGATCAGCATGGGGGACAGGATATACGAGAACAGGAATGTCGACGAATACCAGGACAGGAAACCCGCACCCAGCCATATGAGTGGAACCAGCCACTTTCTATAGCCCCTGCGACGGTTTAGCATTTGAAATGATTTCCTCATTGCGGCTGTTTTCCCCGGATCACGAAAGCGCGCTGTACCAGCTCGCCAACGCGGAACCGATCCGGTGCGGATGGTCTTCCTGCAAATAATGAATCCCCGGGCCGATGTCGACGGCGTCGAGGTTGCTGAGCGTTTGCTTGCACCATTCAACCGTTTTGGCATTGATCAGGCCTCCGGGCGATGCGAAGCAGAGCAGCTTGGGTATCTCGGATTCCTGAAGCCATCTGTTGTAGTTCGATACCACTTCGTAAACATCCGCTGGCTTGCCCATGATGGGGATTTCGCAAGGCCACTGCCGCAACGGCCTGCGACTCCGGACCGTTTGGTATGGCGCGGCGTAAGCCTTTTTCTCCCTTGCGGACAATCGTCTGACGATTGCCTTGGGCAGAACCTGGGTAACCAAGACATTCAAGACGCTGACCATGAGCCAGCCAAGGCCGGGCGTGCGCATCATCTTGAAACCCATTTTGAAGCCGCTCGGAAAATCGTCCCACGTCACCGGTCTCAGAATGGCCTCCATAAAGGCGATTCCTTTAATGTTGTGCTCATTTCTCATCGCGTAGTGGAACCCCAGCGCGGAACCCCAGTCGTGGACGACCAGCGTGATCTTTTCCAGACCCAGCCTCTCGATGAAGCCCTCCAGGTACCTGGCGTGGTCGGCGAAGCGATAGGCCAGGTCGGGTGCGTCCGAGCGACCCATGCCGATCAGGTCCGGGGCGATGCAGCGGCCCAAAGGGGTCAGATACGGAATGATGTTGCGCCACAGGTAGGAAGAGGTTGGATTGCCGTGCAGGAACAGGATCGGGTCACCCGACCCTTCATCGATATAGTGCATCTTTGAACCAAACACCTCGACACGGTTGGATCGGAACGGAAACGCCGCCGAGATTTTTTGTGGATCAGCCATGGTCGATTTCCTGCTTCAGATGGGTACCGCAACCATTTTTCCTACACCGTGAAGGCATACTGGATGGCCGGATGGTGTCGATACCCCTCCAGTTCGAAATCATCGAGGGTCACCCATGTCTCCAGATCCGCCAGCGACCTGATGTCGGGATTGATTTTCAGCCTGGGCAGCGGATAGGGCTCGCGCTGGAGCTGCACGGTTTTCACCTGCTCCAGCTGGTCTTCGTAAATGTGGGCGTTGACGATTTTGTGAAAGGCCCTGGCGGGCCTGTTGCCGGTGATTTGGGCAATGATCATCAACAGCCAGCCCACCTGGACCTGATTGAATCCATGGCCCAGCGGCAGATCGTCGGATCGCTGGTAGCTGGTCAGGTACAACCGGTCGCCCAGCAGGCTGAAGGTGTGGGTGTGCATGCAGGCGGCCAGGCAGGCGCGGTCCAGCTCGCCCGGATTGTAAAAGGTCATTACTTCCCGCCGGTCATCGATCCCTTTGGACAGGTTGTCGACGATCTTGCGCAACTGATCGATCTCCTGCCCCTCCGGATTGCGCCAGCGCCTGCCTTGAACCCCATAGCAGCGGCCCATGTCATCCTCGCCGTCACGGTAGTGATTGGCCAGCCAGGCGGCATTGTCGTTGGCGTTGGCATTCCACGTATTGCACCCGAGCGCACGGAACTGGGCCGCGCTGCGGTAGCCGCGCAGATAACCCAGCATCTCGGCAATCGCCGGCTTCCAGAACAGCTTCTTGGTGGTCAGCACCGGCAGGCTGCCGTCGCTGACATCGTATTCGAAGTCCGCGTTGATCACGGTCAGGCAACGCTTGCCGGTCCGGGCGTTTTTCACCCAGACGCCTTCATCGATGACCCGCCGGCAAAGCTCTAGGTAGGCTTTCATGCCGTCCTCCGTATGGTGGAGGACAATCCGGCGTCCGTTGTCAATGGTCCCACGGTCGTTTTCCTCTCTGCGGTTTCAACATTATTCGGTCCTGACCCGCAAGCGGCGGGGCATGCGTGCCGGCCAGGCGGGCAATCGGTTGCGGGTTATCCTCAGAAATATAATGCCGCCTGGCCGACAGCCAAGACTTTTCCCGTCTTTAATCATGGGCACGCCGCGATGATGGCCCCAACGCCTTCCGTCGCACCGCCCGCGCATGGTTCTCCATGCGGCGAAAAATCATTCTGACCGCGGTATCCCGGACTCCCGGCAGGCAATCAAATAGCGATAGCCATACTCGATAACCGGCTCCTTGCGCTGATTGGCAACCTTGCACCGGATCGATGCAAACCCCCTGTCCGGCCTGCTGCGCGATCGCTGCAGCTCCGTCCACCAGGCATCTACGGAAAGCACGTCGCCCGGCCGCACCGGATTGAACATGTTGGCCGCGTGCATGCCGACACCGCTGAGGATGGCGACATGACCCTGCGCCTCAACGACAACCCGTGTACAGGCGGAGAGCGTATGAAGGGAAGATGCCACCAGCCCGCCGAAAATGGATTCCCTGGCCGCCTTCTCATCGATATGGAACCGCTGGGGGTCATATTCAGTCCCGAAATCGATGATCGCCTCCCGCGTCATCCGAACGGGCTGGCAACGAAGATGCTCCCCTTCCGTCAAATCCTCGAAATATCTCTTATTCATGGCCGCCTGAACCTTAACGCTTTTTAAAGAAATAATCAGAAACCAGTATGCACATCAGGCCCGGCATCAGGGCGACGAACGCAAAAAAGAGGTTCCATATATTCAAGAAACTGAACACCCTTTGCGCAAATGGCAAGCCATCGGTGAGCAGCACCCTGACATACTGCAATAGTATGTAGATGCCGACGATGACGATCCAGGAATAGCCGATGACGTGCAGGGCGTCGATTAGTTTGTTGATCATTCGCATCATACCTGGAAGAACATTGGCGGCCGGCTCTCATCCGGGCCCGAAGCCGTCCGGCTTTCCGCCATCGCGTGCAAGCGCTGGTGCGTCGGGCAGCGACAGCCGTTTTTGTTTTTTAATCGATGCGAACATGGCTATCAGCATGAAAAATATTCCGAACAGCCAGTTCCAGTATCCGATGTGAAGATCGTTCAGGTTTTTTTGCTGAACGATGCCGTAGCCCGCCCAGAAAAAAGCGGACATAAAGGCAATGATCTGAAAAATGATCAACCGGTTGAAGGCGATCTTAAACTGCAGGATGAATACCAGAATGGTAAAAAGATTGGCAAGGTTCGCGAATATCAGAAACAGATAGTTCGACAGGCCCTTGAAGTTGAAAAGCGATCCAAAAAGCACCGCGGCGCTTTGATATCCGCGGACGGGTTCGTCGAATACGCTCAGGGCCGGCAGAAAGAAGGAGAAGGTGAAAATCGCAAACCCTAAAAAATAATATCTTCGCTCGAGGTCCATTGGGTCGCTTTCCGTGAGGTTCCGTTCAGCGGCGGCGCCCCCCGCTGTCGCGGGTCAAGGTCATACTTGAGCCGTCCGTCCATCCACACGACGGCAACTGCTTCATTCCGGTGTCAATTCAATGCCCCGGACGTAGGTCGGCCGTCCGGGCGTGACGAAAAAATCTTGTACGGCGAGTTCATAGCCTTCGGCTTTTATGGTAAGCCGGTATTGCCCGTCAGGCAACCCGAAGAAACCGAAACATTCATTGTAGCAAAAATCGGCACGCGAGATCAGGTAGTCGTTGTCATTGATATATTCACCCCTCATGGGTTGGAGTGTCCGATCGATCCCGTTGCCTTTCAATGTAATCGATTCAAAATCAATCTTTCTGTCGTCCGATCGATACCTATAATCCGGCATGCCGACAGACTTGTCTTCCGGTTCCTGTGAATGGGTGACACATCCGCGAATCACCCCGTCTGGTGCAAAGGTGAATTCGAGCTCGCTGGTTTCGTCGCTCCCGATGGAGACGGGGACGTATTTTTTGCCGGGTTTGCCGGCTGTTGCCGTTGTCACCAGGCTGGCATGGTAATTTCCGGCAGGAAAAGGTCCTATAATCCTGCCGTTGTCATCCTCGTTCAGGTAAATTACCGTTTCGGCACTTTCTTTGCCGATGGGAGTGAGAATGAGCATGGGACGGGGCCTCAGGTCGGCGAAATCATAATCATAGGCGAAGTGAATCGTAAGGTGCCCGCCGGATCGATCGATCGACGCGCTTTGTTTTTCATCAAACGCGTTGAGAATGGTATTGTACTGTTCCAGCACATCCCGGCTCTCGATGATGCTCGCGTGATCCTCGTTAAATGCATAGTTCATCTTGGCTTCGGATTGCGGCCGGTAGTCCAGGAGACTGGACAGGGCGATCGTCCCGTCATTGTTCGATCTGAACGGGTTCCTGCTTCCGCGGTGACCGGAAAACATATAGAAGCTGATCTCTTCCGGCATTTTCAGCCTGTACAAAGAGGTGATGAAGTCACCTTCCGGCTGCATGTCTATCCAACTCGGAATGACCGCCGGAGATTGCTCGACGCCGTACTCGGCCATCCTGTCGCCGCCCCACGGTGTGGCCAGTGAAATGAAGAGCTTCACGTAGGGGAACTGACGGCCATAGTTGACGACAAACGATCTGGCGACCAGCCCGCCCATGCTGTGCGCCGTAATGTATAGGCTGTTGAAATGGTATTTGGCCTGGAGGTTGATCAATTTCCATAACAGCAGATATGACATGCTGCTGAGACGCCCCCCGCTCGGATAATAAAAAAACCAGGGTTGAAAACGCGTCCGGTCGATATGCTCGACGAAATAGCGCCAGCCCCTGGGGGTTCCGGCGGCGCCGTGGATAAAAAGAACGGGTGTTTTTTCAGGGTCATACGCTTCGAGAAAAAAGATGTTTCCCCCCATCTCCCTGAAGAAGGAACCAGGCTCCCAGAAGCCTTTTGCACCGTATGCTTCGGCGAATCGCGCGTCATCCAGATCCGTTATGGCGCCGGCCTGCCGGCTGTAAAGCGTTTCGGGCCTGACCGAGGCGATTGCCGATCCGCGGGGCATGACGATATCCTTGCCCCCTTCGGGAATGACGACGTCGATATCGAACACGACGCCAACCGCCGGAACCCGGACCCCTTTCGGATCGCCATGCTGCCCGGCCGGTTCGCCGGCCTCATAAACCAGGTTGCTGTTTTTATCACAATAGGCAAAGACGTCGTACTCACCTTGTTCAACCATGAGTTCATACTCACCGGAATCGTGCAGGACCGTGTATCCGGCGATCTCCCTGTCCTTGCCCCTTGAACAGGCAGCGACGATAATCGGTCCGTCTGCCGGGAAATCCGCCTCGATCCGCCCGATGATAACCGTGGACGCCTGGCTTCTGATCACGTCTTTTTTTAATTTGATCAGCGTGCAGCCTGTCGCCGTAAACCCGATGATGAAAAGAGCAAGGGTCACCCCCCGGAAGAGCAGGGGTAAACCTGCCTTCACCTCATTTGCAGACGGTCGTAACAATTCCATCCTATCCATCTCCAATCGATCGAAAACGCCCTTCGCCGTCCCACGGCCGGCGGCGCCGTTCAGGGGTCCGCGGAAGCTGACTGAACAGGGTTCTTCACAGCCTGGTATACATAATTGGTCAGCGTGACGATATCAAACACGGGGCGCCCGGTCGCTTTGCGGACAGCGTCGGCAAAAGGCGGGAGATCGGTGCACTCCAGTACGAAGGCGCCGATATCGGACCTTTCCGTCATCGAACGGGCAAGACGGATAATGTCGTTTTCCACGGTGGGAATGTCGATCTCCTCATCAGGCGAGGAGAAGATCTTGTTCCACTCGGTACATGCTTCCAATCCCTCGACATGAATCGAATTGAAATCGGTGATGCCGACACGCCGCAGGTGTTTTTCCGTCAGGGCGGATTTCTTGGCGGTGAGAATGCCCACTGTCCGCTGTCCTGCCAGCATGTTCCGCACCATGGGGACCTGAATCAGGCTGGACGTGAACACCGGCACGCTGACGGCCTCGGCCAGTTCCCTCTGAAAAACGGCGTTGAAACCGCAACTGGTGGTGATTGCCCGGATGCCCCGTGTTTCCATGGTGCGGGCTTCTGCGATCATCGATCGCAGGACCGCCTGGCTCGGTTTCTCGAGAATCGTGTGGATATTGGCGCCCTTGACCCTGCAATAGCTTACCGGAAACGCGAAGGTTTCCGGGTTGGTGCTGTTTCCCGGAAGTTTTTCGAGTTGCGCCAGGCCGCGTGGATTGCTGCCTTGCTCCCAGCACAACATGCCGATCAATGGGTTGTCCAAAGTGATATCTGCCATTTGATTACAGGCGCTCCTTTTCCTGTCGTCCACTTTCCATCGGAGAGTGAATCGCGTCCGCTGAAAAGCTATTTGTATATCGGTACATTTCTTTGTCTATCGCGGCTTTTTTCTCACATAGATCACTTTCTCGACGCCGGCTACCAAATCATTGCCAGAATCCCTTATCTCTATGAAAAATTTTGAAAAGTATTTGTCGCCTTTTTCCGTATGGCGGCGGATCGCTTCAAGATCTGCATCGGAGATTTTAATGACGGCCGTGACATTCTTTTTGGTGGCCTTGACGAAGTCGATGGTTGCTGATTTGTCCCAGACCAAATATTCCTTTCCAAGCAGCCGCATCAAGAGAAGCATCAGATGGGGGTCGATCATCGAATACAGGCTGCCCCCGAAGTGGGTGCCGACTGCGTTCCGGTTGTACCAGCGCAATCCCATGGAGACGTGAAGCTCCTTCCAGTCGTCACTGATATGGTCGACTTTTACACCCGCGCCAAGATAGGGTGGATACCAATTGATGATCCGCTTAAACAGCTTGGGTGAGACATTCATGAAATCAACCTTCATGCATCGGGATCCTTCTTAAAAGGGTATCGCCAGACGATCGACACGGCCCTGTTCGGTTCGACTGCCACATAAACGCCTGGTTTGCCGGCAACATAGGCAAGCAGTCCGATCCCGGCTGCCCAAAAAACAAGTAACATACCATAGGTGAGCGCATGGGAAAAGCCGTCAGGCGGTCCGTCACGAAACAGGATGCCGGTCATTGCCGCAAGAAAAAACAAAAATACGGCGGCAACGCCCCACGAAAAGGCTGCGATTCGATTGCGGAAGATCGCCATGGTCTATAGGCCCAACGGCCGCGCGCGAGGGGCGGCCCGACGCGGAAAAGACTGTCTGCAGGAACCAGAAACGCTACCCGTCTATCCCGAACATCCGGGGTTCTTTCCGGGCGCTGCAATTTTCGTTCAACCAGGTGGCAATGGTCTTCATCGTTTCGTCTTCCCAAACCCTTGCGCCGGTGGGGCAGTTCTTAATACACGCGCAACAGCGAATGCACAGCTCGATGTCGGTCGCCACGCTCCCATTGATGGAAATGGCCGCAGTCGGACAGACACTGGCACACGTGCCACAAACGGTGCACGGGTCTGCTTGGGTCACCGGTGAAACAACCATGGACCGCACGCCGCCTTCATAGGGAAACCGGCCGGGGATCTCCAGGTCCATCGGGGCGCCAGGCGACTGCAGCGCGTTTATCTTGTTCTTAATTTTCGCTCCCCAATCCATTGCCAGCTGAACATCCCGGCTGTCCGGACGTCCATTGGCGATGGGGACATCCTCGGTTGCAAAGGAGTGCTCCCCGATGAATGCAGCTCCGGCAACCGGATTGAAGCCCAGCTCGATGGCCACGTTTTTCAATTCCAGCAACGCATCTTCAAACTCCCGGTTGCCGTATACAACGACGAGGATCGCCGGGGTGTTGGCCGCCTTTACCGGGTTGAGCCGATCGATGGCATCCACAGGCAGGCGCCCGCCGTAAACAGGGGCACCGATGATTGCGAGTTCGTCTGAAAGGGGTTTGATTGCTTGTCGGGCGCCTTCCGGAAGCGTTAAATCAATATGCTCGACATCTGCAACCGAGATGCCCCGGGCAATGCTTTCCACAACTTTTCGAGTGGTGCCGGTGGGAGAAAAATAGATGAGTTTTACCTGTTCGACTTTCATTGCTAACTCCTCTTGCTCATGGTCGGTTATCAATCAAGGTGACGATCTCAAGCTTTCGGCGGTCTGAAAACGGTCCTTTCG
Source organism: Desulfosarcina sp. (assembly GCF_055467485.1). NCBI lineage: Bacteria > Pseudomonadati > Thermodesulfobacteriota > Desulfobacteria > Desulfobacterales > Desulfosarcinaceae > Desulfosarcina > Desulfosarcina sp. Next base: position 46,387 of record NZ_JBUOIV010000013.1, read on the forward strand.
GGATCGGCATCGCTGTCGGGATCGAAATCCGTGCCATGGGGGGTGTTTTTCGATTCAGAAAGCGACAGGGACGGATTCTCCCCATCTGAAAACCGTTTATGGCACCGGCACGGGCGGGTAAATGGCAGGTCCGCTGCCCGACCTGTTCCTCGCCAGGTAGGATCGGGCAGGCATGCTTGTCGTCCTTTCCCGATCCCTATAGACCGTGAACGCCAGTTCCCTCAATGGCTCAAAGCCATAGCGCGCCATCAATGCGGCGATCTGTCTGGCGCTGTGACGGTACATCGTTACCGTCCGCTCCGATTTGGCGTTCTCCACTTCCACCTCGATCGCGTGCGCTTCGTTTTCCAAACGATCTCCAACCACGAATACAAACAGTCCACCATCGCGGATAATGCGGCCGGTTTCCTGAAAAACAGGAGACAGATCGCTGAAGAAATTGAAAACGCCGGTGCAGACCGCGTGGTCCATGCTCCCTGAATCGTAAGGATAAGGGCGCTTGCAGAGATCATGCTGCTGCAGGGCGGTAAATCCCTTGCTTCTGCACGCCTCAAGCATCGTCGGGGAAATGTCAAAGCCATGGACGTTCAGCCCTGCTTTGCGGAACAGAACCGATCCCAGGCCGGTGCCGATACCGATATCCAGCATGGACTGACCCGGTTGAACATGCGCGTAAGCCAGGCCGAAGGCAACTTCGGGGCCGTACCAGCCGGTTGCCTCCGCTTCCTTGTCGTATGCGGTCATCATTTTTGATCTGGTCGATGGTTTTTGATCGCTCCCTGACGGCTGGTTGTGCGGACGCGTATCCTGCGGTCCCGCACCGCCCGCAGGTCAGACGCGTATCCCATCATCATCCAAAGACTGAGAACACATGGGTCAATTAAATCGGTTCGGGGTTATCGGTTCGCGGCGCATTATCGAGAGAAGAAGCCTTCAATCCGCTATGTCGCAGCAATGCATCGGTGCGAGGCCCGCGGCCACGGAAATCCTGAAATACCTTCATCGGGTCACGGCCGCCGCCGCAGGCGAGAATCGTGTCCCGGTAGCGGCGCCCCAACGCGGCAATGGCGGCCTCATCTTCCAGCCCGGCCTCCTCGAAGGCTGCAAAGGCATCGGCGCTGAGCACTTCCGCCCATTTATAGCTGTAGTATCCCGCGGCGTAGCCACCGGCGAAAATATGGGTGAACGCACAGAGAAACCGCGATTCGGGCAGCGGTGGCAGCGGGTTCATGTCCCGGGCGATCTGTTGGTGAACATCGAAAGCGGTTGTCTTCCCATCCGGATCGAAGTCGGTATGCAGCATCATGTCGGTCATGCCGAACTCCAGTTGCCGCATGAACATGGAGCCGGCACGGAAGGTACGGGCGGTGCAGATTTTGTCGAACAACGCATCCGGCAAGGCTTCGCCGGTTTCAAGGTGCTTGGTCATGCCCGTGAGGGTGGGTTTGTGGTAGCACCAGTTCTCCATGAATTGGCTGGCGACCTCCACCGCGTCCCACTCGATGCCACTGACGCCGGCCGCGTCGCTGAAGTCGACGGTGGTGAGCATGCCCTGCAGCCCGTGACCGAATTCGTGGAAGAGCGTCTTCACCTCGCTGAAGCTCATCAGCGAGGGACGACCATTCATCGGTGGCGTGCCGTTGCAGCACAGATGCACGACCGGATGCCGGATTTTTCCATCGATGCGGCAGCGTTGCAGGCAGCTGTCCATCCACGCGCCACCGCGCTTTTCCTCCGGGCGGGAATAGGGGTCGAGATAAAACCAGGCAATGGTTTCATCGCCGCCGTTTTTGACACGGTAGAAGCGCACGTCTTCGTGCCAGACCGGCGCCTGCCCGTCGGCCGGTTCGAAGGTGACGCCGAACAGCCGGTTACATAATGAAAACAGGCCGTCGATCACGCGCGGCAGAGGGAAGTACGGGCGCAGTTGCTCGTCGGTGAATTCGAAGCGTTGCTCCCGCAGCCGTTCAGCCCAAAACGCTACATCCCAGTGGGCCAGGGGTTCCGCCTGGCCGGATGCGTGGGCCAGTTGCAGCAGTTCATCCAGCTCCGTCCTGGATGGTTGCCGGGCGGCGTGCACCAGTTCTGAGAACATGTGCTGAACGGCGGCCACGTCGGGTGCCATTTTCGAATCCAGGCTGAGCGCGGCGTAGTATTCATAGCCGAGCAATTTCGCTTTTTCTTTGCGCAACCTGAGGATGCGGCCTATCAGGCCGCAATTGTCCAGTTCGCCGGTGGATGCCCGCAGGATATAGGCGCGGTAAACCTGTTCGCGGTGTGTGCGGTTACGGTGGTGTGCCATGAAGGGGACATAGCTGGGGTAATCGAGGGTGATGCGCCAGGGGCCGCCGTCGGGTGTGGCCGTTGGATCCCCCTTGTTGGCCCCGTTCCAGGATTGCGCGGCAATCTGCCTGAGGGTCGCCGGCCAGCCTTCGGTTTCACCGGTATCGGTGATGATGAATTCAAAGGCCTTGGTGGCATCGAGCACGTGGTTGGAAAAGTCCGTGTGCAGTTGTGAGAGTTCTTTGGCAATGGCATTGAATCTCTCCCTGGCCTCACCGCTCAAACCGACGCCGGCGTGCTTGGCCGTCCGGATCTTTTGCTCGATAATCCGCTGCTGGACTTCCTCGAGCGCCTGCCAGGAACCGCTGTCGCGAATGGTGAGCAGCCCTTCGTAGATGGCGGGGCTCTGGCTGACCCGCAGGCCGAATTGCACGACGTCGGCCAGCACCTGCTCATGGGCTTTACGAAGCTTCTCGGAATTCTTAACGCCCATCAGGTGCGAAACCACGCCCCAGCTGTATTCGAATGGGAAATCGAGCCGTTGCAATGGCAGGAGCAGCCCGTCCCAGGTTGGCACCAGGTTTCGTTCCAGCCGGTCGATCTGTTCGTTGGCGCGATCGAGCACCTGTCGAATGGCCGGGACCACGTGTTCCGGCGCGACACGGTCAAAAGGCGGAAATCCGTTTCCGGCCAGCAGGGGGTTGTCGGTCAGATTCATCGTTTCCTGGTTCACGAAAATTTCCTTCCTGATTCAGTTGGAAGAAGGGATATTCTACAACCCCCGAGTTTATAGGTTAAGGGCTTACCCTATCGCCTCTCGGAGCCGAATCCATGCAGCGATGCACCGGCTGTTATTAGTAGCTGAGCCGGGTAATAGGTCCCCATAATCAATAAGCTGGCGTTGGGCACAGGAGCGATAAAACGGTTGACGGCGATGAGGGAATCGGAGGCAATGAACAGGCAGGCGCCCGCAACCACCAACCAATGGTTGACGCGGCTTAAGGCAGCCAATGCCCCCATGGCCACAATGACCAGCAGATAAGCCACAACCGGCACAAGCATATCACCAAGGTTCGGCATCATGACAAATCCGATCAAACAGCCATAAACCATTATGGTCGCGGCAACCATGCCTCGCCGGCCTATAAACTGGATGCCTTTCGTGAAAGCGGCAATATAGAACAGATGAGCCACTAAAAAGGCCCCAAGCCCCAAGGCAAAAAGCGAATCACCTTCAAGCTCCAACACGATATCGCCGACCCCGGAAAGAATCAGACCCCACCCTATCAGTTTGCCGCGCAATCCGGCAATGTTCAAAAAGGCCAATGCCGCCAGGCTATAGATCGGCACCGCCTTCACGAGATAGACAAAGGGATAGGGTCGCATGTGTAACGTGGCGATGAAGATCACGGCGAAACTGAAAAATATAAGATAGAAGATTTTGCTTGTTCGGGTCATTTTTTTAGTTTTACTCCCAGCAAAGGCAGGCTTGACCGCTCTGATCACTACAACGGACCGTTGTGGCGCGCGCGGCAGGTAGCGCGCCCCGACAAGCAGCGTTTTTATATTTTCTTTTCGACAAAGCTTGGGATATCGGTTTTAGCCCCGCCATTCGCATAGTGACTATCAAGTGCGTATGCCATCATTTCTAACGGTGCCTGATGGTATCCATTGCTCAGTAATTCACCAATGTAACGTTCAATGAAGTTTTTGGCACCCAAGACCTTCCACTGTGCAACGTGAACAAGCTCGTGGAAATGCAATCTAACGATGCTACTTGCCTCTGGGCGGAGATAGTAAATGTTTTTATATGTGATTCCAGAGAGATCCATATCAATTAGGCTACCCATTCCCATCTGCCTGAGTTCGGGGAAATCCGGCTTTGGAATTCGATCGACAACCACATAAAATGCATGTTGGAGAAAGGAAGGAGGATAAAAGCCATCAAATGTTTGCGTAAAACACGCACAGCAAGTTCGTTGTTCTTCAAATGCAGCGTTTGTCTGGTCGATCCATTGCTCTATTTGATCTATCATCTGCGCTATCCGGACGAACGCCCACCATCACAGGCGAGCAGGGTTTGCAGACTTCGCAAAAGAAAAGTGAACACCCAAATTGGCCAAAACCAAGGCGGCCCGCCCCTGCGAGTCCATTGTGAATGGTGATGTTAGATAGACAATAACCATGTCAGTGCTTCGTCGCGTGTTCTAAAAGCATTAATTTTCGCATCCCAAGATGGTTCGACGTAAACCTGAAACATCCTATTCATCCCATAAAGAAGGTCTTTTGGTACAACCGCTGCAAATCGTGCAGCTCCAATTGCTGTGCGCCTTTCTCCACAAACTTTCGAAATCTGCTCGAGATCATTTACGGTTAAATGTCCGATTTCTATCTCCGTTTCATCGGAAAGCACTAATGATCCTGGGCTCCACCGCTTATGTGCTATTAGAAAGTCAAAATATGCGGCGCTGTCTTCTACGCTGGACTTACCGATCAATTTAACATCAAAGTAACCATCGATAAACGTCACCTTGTATTCCATGGATGTACTCCTGTTTAACGTCATTTTCACGCGCCCGGCTTTTCGCGTCGTGTGTAAAAATGTTAAGTGCTCCCTATACACTCTTTACAAGCCAAGCAAGCGCTTTTTCACGGGATCTGAATGCGTTGATAGTTAAAGGATGTTCTCTGATTTCTATAAAAGCTTCGTACATCCGAGATATCCCAAATGATAAGTCTGTGGGTACTAACAAAGCTGTCTTGCCATTTTTTCGCAGATGAGCGTATGTTTTTGTAACTGTGATTATTTGTTCCATATCCTCTTTACTAATATTGGAAAGATCTGCATCTGTAAAATCCCATAATAAGAAAGGAGTGACATCATGCTGGACGAAATCTTCAAAAGCGTGAATAATCTCTTCGCGAGTAAGTACACCACTAACAGTCAATATTGTCTGAGATTCATCTTTTTTCGATTTTTTGATTGTCGCCATTTTAATTCCTAAAGTAAATTTTTATTCAAGCACTTAACGCAAAACTAAGGGGCCGGGAAACAATCCCTGAATTTCAGGCAGCAGGGACAGGGTGGAGTGGGTTTGCCGGGTGGCACGGGTATTGTCTTGCTGGATTTCGGCCATGGCGTGGGTCAACAGCAACAGATCACGCCTGGCGTTTTCAATGGATTGCCGTCGCTGCTCTACACCCGTATAAAAAAGAATCACCAGGGCCGGCAGAACGGCGAGCATGACCCGCAATGCCAGGTTCTTGCGTATCGAACTCAGGTTGATTGGTGTCATATCCGATTATATCCCCGATCGAGCGTCCCTTGCATGGCGGGTTTCGCGCATCCTCCCACCTTTTTTACCAGAAGTCCGGCTTGGTGAAGCGGACTGGCGGTTGTGGGAAAAAGGGTGCCTCCAGCGATAGTCTGACAGGTTCGTCAGACCAGCACCCGGTTATGCGTATGATGGGCGGCCTATTTGTGCCCCCAACCAACGGCGCGTAAAGGCATCGTCAGGTCGCACCGCCATGAAATCAGCATTCTGGGTTTACATCGGAAAAAAAAGCAACATATAGAAATAATATGGGATTTTTCTATACATGGAGTCTGGCGGTCTTATCCGACGATCTGCCGGCGGATCACCGTGTCCTTTTTCCAACGGCGGTCGTCCCTGTCGGGGTAGCCGATGTTGTAGTGCAGGCCGCGGCTCTCCTTGCGGTGGGCGGCGCATTTGATGATCAGCTCGGCCACGGTGGCGATGTTGCGAAGTTCGATGAGATCGGGTGAGACCTTGAAATTCCAGTAGTACTCGCTGATCTCATTCTGGATGGTGTCGATGCGGCGCTGGGCGCGGGCCAGGCGCTTGTCCGAGCGCACGATGCCCACATAGTTCCACATCAGGCGGCGGATTTCGTCCCAGTTGTGGGCGACCATGATCTGCTCGTCGCTGTCGGTGGTGCCCACGTCGTCCCAGTCCGGGATGACCGGAAAGGCCACCTTGTGGTTGGCGGCAAGGTCCGTGACGGCCTGGCGCGCAGCGGCGTCGGCGTAGATCAGGGCCTCCAGCAGGGAGTTGCTGGCCAACCGGTTGGCGCCGTGAAGCCCGGTGCAGGCGGTTTCGCCCACGGCATAGAGGCGGTTGATGTCCGTGCGGCCGAACATGTCCGTGACCACGCCGCCGCACATGTAGTGGGCGGCCGGCACGACGGGGATCGGCTCTTTGGTCATGTCGATGCCGAAAGCCAGGCATTTCTCGACCAGGTTGGGAAAGCGGCCCCTGACGAAGGCCGCGGGTCGGTGGGAGATATCCAGAAATACGCTGTCATGGCCGGTGCGCTTGAGCTCCGTGTCGATGGCGCGGGCCACCACGTCGCGGCAGGCCAGGTCTTTCTGGGGGTCGTAGCGCTGCATGAAGGAGTTGCCGGCGGCATCCATGAGCCGCCCCCCTTCGCCGCGCACCGCTTCCGAGATGAGAAAATTCTTGGCGGCCGGGTGGTACAGGCAGGTGGGATGGAACTGGACGAATTCCAGGTTGGCCACGGTGGCGCCCGCCCGGTAGCCCATAGCAATGCCGTCGCCGGTGGCGATGTCCGGGTTGCTGGTGTACAGATACACCTTGCCGGCACCGCCGGTGGCCAGCAGGGTGATGCCGGCGCCGACGGTCAGGACCCGGTGCGATTCGCGGTCCAGTACATAAGCGCCGCAGCAGTAATCCTCGTGGGTGGTGGTGACCAGGCCGCGTTTGATGCGTGTGGAGAACGTGATCAGGTCGATGGCCATGTGGTTTTCGTAGAAGCGGATATTGCGGTTGCCGCGGGCCCGCTCCAGAAGCACCTGCTCGACTTCACGACCGGTCATGTCGTGGGCGTGGACGATGCGGTTGCGCGAGTGCCCGCCCTCCCGGCCCAGATCGAACGGCGCGCCGCCGTTTTCCCCGGGACCGTCGCCTTCGGTGTTGAAGGGGACGCCGATTTCCATCAGTTCCCGGATGCGCGCGGGGCCGCCGACCACGACCTGGCGGACCACGTCCGGGTTGCACAGGCCGTCGCCGGCATCCAGGGTGTCCTGGATGTGAAGGTCGAATGAATCCCGCTGGTCGAAGACGGAGGCGATGCCCCCCTGGGCGAGGTTGGTGTTGCTGTCCACCGCCTGCTTTTTGGTGACGATGGCCACGGTCCCGCTGTCGGCCACCTTGAGGGCGACCATCAACCCGGCGATGCCGCTGCCGATGATGAGAAAATCAGTCTGTATATCCATGCATCAATACAGGGAGGAGCGGGACTTGCGCCGGCTCGAACTGAAGAGGCCGATAAAAAAGCCGACCAGCATGATTCCGCCGCCGGTGAGCACCCACTGGATGATGCGGCTGCGCTTCAGCTGCATGTTTTCCTCATCCAGTTTGGCCGACAGGGTTTTCTCCGCCTCCAGATCGGAACTCACCTGCTTGTGCTGCTGTTTGAGCTTCAGGAAATCGGCGGCTTCCTTCTTGAGGGTCTCGTAGGCGGCGCTGAGTTCGTCGCGATCCTTCTGATTCTGGGAAAGGTCGGCATCGGTGGCTTTTTTCTGCGCGTTGAGTTCGTCGAAATTATCTTTCAGGTCCTTGTACTTGGCGGTCAGCACGTCAAAGTCCTGTCTCACACGGCCCAGGACCATGGCGCAGGGCTGGTTGGGCGTGAGGTAGCGGTTGAGCACCCAGCCTTCCTTGCCGTTGTGGTCGCGCACCATGGACCACTCTTCACCTTTTTCCAGGATCTCGAGCGCTTTGCCGCTCTGGACCAGTGAAATGATTTTGCGGTCCGAACCGGGGCCGGTGCGCATGGTGATCTCGAAGTCTTCGGACACGTAAACGGTTTCCGCGACACTTGCGGCCGGAAGGATCAACAGGCCAATTAGAACCATCCAGAACCCTACTTTCAGGCTTTTCATAACCAAATCACACTCCATTTAATTGGGGTTGTTTCAGCCTCGGGAAAAAACGGACCTATTCTGAGTTGAAAAACAGGCATCTGTCAATAATTTCTTTTCAAACCGCAAGCCCTGTGGTAATTCAAAAAGTGCAACAGAAACAGGCAGGTGAAGGCTTCATGATCGCTTACGACCTACAATGCGGCAACGGCCACCAGTTCGAAGGCTGGTTCGAGGACAGCCAGACGTTCGACCGGCAGAAAAAGCAGGGGATGATCGCCTGCCCGGTCTGCGAGGACACCGGCGTGTTCAAATTGCCCTCCACGTTTGCCATCAAGGGATCGTCCGGCGCGCTGTCCCTCAAGCCGGGCGAAACGGCGGACATGGCGGCCCTGGGCAAGAAAATCGTCGACTACGTGCAGAACAATTTCGACAACGTGGGCGCCGATTTCGCCGAAGAGGCCTTGAAGATGCATTATGGCGTGAGCGAACCCCGCAGCATCCGGGGCGTCAGCACGCCCAAGGAGGAAGAGACCCTCAAAGCCGAGGGCGTCCGCTTTTTCAAGTTTCCCCTCCCCTCGGACCCGGACGTATCCTGATCCCGTTTCCCCTCACCCCGGCCCGCTCCCCACAGTAGCGAGGGGTTCGACACGCTATCATCCGCCATTCAAGCACGGTTGTCTTTCCCGCCCTCAGACCTCCGTTTTCAGACCTCCGTCTACAGCCAGCTCAGGGTTCAGGCGCCGGGCCAGCATGGAGCGGCGCTGCCGGGGACGGTCGTTTTTCAGTGCCACGTCAAGGGCCTTGGTGGTGCCCACCATGACCACCAGCTGTTTGCCGCGGCTCAGCGCGGTGTAGAGCAGGTTGCGCTGGAGCATGACGTAGTGCTGGGTCAGCAAGGGGATCACCACCGCCGGGTATTCCGATCCCTGGGACTTGTGAACGGAGATCGCGTAGGCCAGGCTCAGTTCGTCCAGCTCGACGAAATCGTAGGGCACCTTGCGGCCGTCGTAGTCCACCTCGGCGCGCTCAGCCTCCATGTCGATGCTGTCCAGAATGCCGATATCCCCGTTGAAGACCTCCTTGCGATAGTTGTTTCGCAGGTGCATCACCTTGTCGCCCACCTTGAAACGGCGGCCCACCACTTCCACCTGATCGCCGGAAGGGTTCAGCGCGTCCTGGAGCACCCGGTTCAGGTTGAGCGTCCCCACCGGGCCGCGGTGCATGGGGGTGAGCACCTGGATGTCGCGGACAGGATCCAGACGCAGGTGGCGGGGGATCTCCCGCCGGCAGAGGTTGACCACCGTTTCGACCACCCGTTCGGGGTCGGCCTGCTGCATGAAATAGAACTCGGACCGTTCATCGGGGTCGTCGGGGGCGGCGATGATCGGCGGCTGGCCGTTGCGGACCCGGTGGGCATTGACGACGATGGCGCTCTGCTCGTCCTGGCGGAAAATCTCGGTCAGTTCGAAGGTCATGATTTTCCGGGAGCGGATCAGGTCGGACAGCACGTTGCCCGGTCCCACCGAGGGCAGTTGGAATACGTCCCCCACCAGGATCAGGGTGGCGGTCACCGGTACGGCCCGGATCAGATCGGCCATGAGCAGGGTGTCCACCATGGAGGTTTCGTCCACGATCACCACGTCGGCTGCCAGGGGATCGTCTTCGCTGCGTTCGAAACGGCCGTCGGCAAGGTTGTACCCCAGGGCCTTGTGCAGGGTGGCCGCCGGCCGGCCGGTCACTTCGGAAAGGCGCCGGGCGGCCCGGCCCGTGGGCGCGGCCAGCATCACCCGCTGTCCCAGCCGCTCCATTACGGCGGTGATCGAGCGGACCAGCGTGGTTTTCCCGGTGCCGGGACCGCCGGTGATCACCGATACCTTGTGCGAGAGCAGTTGCGAGAGGATCTCCTCCTGCTGCGCGGAGAGCGTAATGGACAGCCGCTTGAGCACCTCCTCGGTGATCAATCGGCTGTCCGGCGGTGTGTCGGCCAGCGGGATGGACTGCATGGCCTCGATGCGGCGGGCGATCACGGTTTCGGCCTGGTGGAGCAGCCTGGGAAAGACCAGGGGCGACGCCGCACCAGGGGTTTCATCCGCCACCACCAGCTCGCCTGCCTGAACCAGGTGGTCCAGGGCGGCCGTGCCGGTTTCCGGCTCCACATCGAAGGTGTCCCGGCACTGGTCGAAAAGTTGGTCGCGGGCGATATAGGCATGCCCCTGGTCCACGGCCTGTTCGAACAGGTGAAACATGCAGGCCCGGGCCCGGTCCATTTCATCCACGGGGGTGTCGGCGTGCCGGACGATGGCGTCGGCAATGCGAAAACCGATGCGGGGGATGTCCTCGGCCACGCGGTAAGGGTCGTTGCACAGGATGTCGATGACATCCGAGCCATACTCGCGCAGCAGACGGCCGGCGTGGGCGGTGTCCACGCCGGCTTCCTCCAGAAAGCGCACCAGCTGCCGGGCGGCATGGTGGGACTGCCAGGCCGCGGCGATACGCCTGGCGGTCTTTTTGCCGATGCCGGCCACCTCGGTGAGCCGGTCGGGATCGGATTCGATCACCGCCAGGGTATCGGCCCGGAAATGGCCGATGATCCGGTCGATCAGCCGGGGGCCCACGCCCTTGATGAAACCCGATTCCAGGTAGCTGCGAATGCCGTCCACCGTGGCCGGCAGAAGCACCGTAAAGGTTGTGAACGTGAGCTGCTGGCCATAGCGGGCATGGGTCTGCCAGCGTCCTTTTACCTCTATCGACTCCCCGACGCGAGGATCGGGCATGGTGCCCTTGATGGTGATGGCCCGGCGGTTTTCATCGGTGCGCAGCCGGGCGATGGTGAAGTGATTTTCCCGGTTGTAGTAGGTGACCCGCTCGATATGGCCGGCAAGGGTGATTTCATTTGAGGGGGTCATGGGCGTGCGCCGGGCGGGTCCAGGATCCATCGTACCGCCCGGTCCAGGTCGGCGGCCACGTGGTCGGGGCGCTGGCCGTTCTCGTCGAGGGACCGGAGGGCGGCCTTGCCGTTGCCGGTCTGCACCAGTACGGTCCGGCCGCAGCCCGCGGCCCGGCCCGCCAGGATATCCTTGGCGCTGTCGCCCACCATCACGGTGCGGGAGAGGTCGATGCCGTAGCGGTCCCGGGCGGCGACGATCAGGCCCGGTTTGGGTTTGCGGCAGCCGCAGCCTTCATCCGGCCGGTGGGGGCAGTAGAAGATGTCCGTGATGCGGCCGCCGCTGTCGAGGACGGCCCGCCTCAACCGGCGGTGCATGCTTTCCAGTTCCGCGAGGGGAATCATGCCGCGGTTGATCGCCGACTGGTTGGTGATGACGATGATGGACCAGCCGCTGCGGGTGAGGCGGGCGATGGCATCCAGGCTGCCCTGAATGAAGGAAAACTCAGCCCAGCACTTGATGTAATCGGGTGAGTCCTCATTGATGACGCCGTCGCGGTCGAGGAAAACGGTTTTACTATGGTCCACAATAGGGGATTATCCTTTGGCGCACATATGTTGCGAATGGTGGTAATTTTTAAAGGGGTTCAAGGCGTCGAGGGTTCAAGGGGTCAAGTGAATGTAGACGATCAATTTCTATCAAGATGTCAAAACCATGGCTGCGGCCGGGCTAATGGTAGACTTGTTTTTTAGCAAGATGACAGACTCACATATATCGGTAAGTGCTTGTTGTCATCCGCTACGGATTTTCAGTCTGCAGCGACCCTCTCCCTTGACCCCCCGAATCCTTGACCCCTCGGATCCTTATTTTCATTCGGCCACAATAAAGGCATCCGGATACCCGCTGACGGCCAGATGGCGTTCATACTTTTCGGCGCTTTCGAGGTCGGTGCAGCGGCCCACGCGAACCCGGTAGAAGACGGCGTCGCCGCGGTCATAGCGCGTGACATGGGCGTTGGTGAAGGCCAGATCCAGCTTGGCCCGCAGCCGCTCCGCATTGTCCCGGCTGGAGAACGCCCCCACTTGGAAGGTGAACGCGCCGTTATAATAATCCATGGGCACGAAGGCGTCGCCCGAGGCCGTCTGGCGCCGCTCTCCCAGCGCCACGATCTCCACCCGGGCGGTGCCGGGCCCCACCATGTCCATTTCCCTGGCCGCAGTGTAGGAGAGATCGATGATCCGACCGTGAACAAAGGGCCCCCGGTCATTGACCCGGACCACGATCTGTTTGCCGTTGTCCAGGCGCCTGACCCGGACCCAGGTCCCCAGCGGCAGGGTCTTGTGGGCGGCGGTCATGGCGTACATGTTGTAAACTTCACCGCTGGAGGTCTTGCGCCCGTGAAATTTTTCGCCATACCAGGATGCGATGCCTTGCTGGGAGAAATCCCTGGCATGGGGCATGGGCTTGTACCAGGTGCCGCCCACCCGGTAGGGCTTGGGGTGGCCCTCGGGTGTGGGTGGTGCAGGCGGGGGAGCGGTGGCGCAGGCCTGGATAATAAACAGCGCCGCCGCACACAAGGTGAGCACCAGGCGTTGCGCGCCCTTGCCCGACCGGAGATTGTCGACCTTATCAGTTCTTTCACGCAACGGCGTCGTCCCTTATTCCTGGATGGCTATTTTCAGCACGTCGATCATTTTGTCCATGAAGTGGAACTGGATGTCGTCGCGCACTTTCTTGGGTAGGTCGACCAGGTCCTTTTCGTTCCACTTGGGCAGCAGGATGGTCTTGATGCCGGCCCGGTGAGCAGCCAGCATCTTTTCCTTGATGCCGCCCACGGGAAGCACCTGGCCCCGCAGGGTGATCTCGCCGGTCATGGCCAGGTTCTTTTGGATGGCCTTGTTTTTCAGCAGCGAGACAAGGGCCGTGAGCATGGTGACGCCGGCCGACGGGCCGTCCTTGGGGATGGCGCCCGCAGGCACGTGGATGTGGATGTCGTGCTCATCGAAGAAATTCTCGTCCACGCCGAGCTTTTTCGCGTTGGACCGGATGAAGCTCAGGGCCGCCGTGGCCGACTCTTTCATCACGTCCCCCAGCTGGCCGGTGAGGGTGAGCCCTTTCTTGCCCTTCATGGCCGTGGCCTCGATGAACAGCAGGTCGCCGCCGGTGGGTGTCCAGGCCAGGCCCATGGCCACGCCGGGGGTGGACAGGCGCGCCTTGGCCTCGGGCTGAAGCTTGACCGGCCCCAGGTATTCGGCCACGTCGGCGACCTTGACGGCGGCCTTCTTGATCTTGCCTTCCGCGATGCCGGCGGCCACGCCCCGGCAGATGGTGGCGATCTCCCGCTCCAGGTTGCGCAGGCCGGCTTCGCGGGTGTATCCGGAAATGATGCGGCGCACCGCGCCAGCGGCGATGGTGATCTGTTTGGCCTTGAGGCCATGGGCCTCCCGCTGGCGCGGAATGAGGTAGCGCGAGGCAATCTTGACCTTTTCATCTTCCGTGTAGCCCAGCAGCTGGATTACCTCCATGCGATCCAGCAGGGCGGAGGGGATGGTGTCCAGCACGTTGGCCGTGGTGATGAACATGACCTTGGACAGGTCGAAGGGCACGTCCAGGTAGTGGTCGGAAAAGGAGAAATTCTGCTCCGGGTCCAGCACCTCCAGCAGGGCCGAAGAGGGGTCGCCCCGGAAATCGGAACCCACCTTGTCGATTTCGTCGAGCATGAAAATGGGGTTGTTGGAGCCAGCGCGTCGCAGCCCCTGGATGATGCGTCCGGGCAGGGCGCCCACGTAGGTTCGCCGGTGCCCCCGGATTTCCGCCTCGTCGCGCACGCCGCCCAATGAGATCCGGTGAAACTTGCGGCCCAGCGCCCGGGCGATGGAGTTGCCCAAAGAGGTCTTGCCGGTGCCCGGAGGGCCGGCAAAGCACAGGATGGGGCCTTTGGAATCGGGCTTGAGTTTTCTCACGGCCAGGTACTCGATGATTCGCCGCTTGGCCTTTTCCAGGCCGAAATGGTCATCGTCCAGCACCTTGCGCGCTTTCTTGATATCCAGGTTGTCTTCCGTCGCTTCGTTCCAGGGCAGCTCGGTGAGCCAGTCCAGGTAGGTCATGGCAACCGTGTACTCGGCCGACGACGGGTGCATGCGCGCGAGCCGGTCCAGTTCACGCTCCGCCTCCTTCACCGCCTCCTCGGGCAGTTTCTTTTCCGCGATCTTGGCCCGGTATTCGTCCAACTCGACGGTGGCCTCATCGGTCTCCCCCAGTTCCTCCTTGATGGCCTTGAGCTGCTGGCGCAGGTAGTACTCCCGCTGGCGCTTGTCCATGTCTCCCTTGACCTGGGACTGGATCTTGTCGCCCAGCTCCAGAATCTCCAACTGGTGGTGAAGCAGCTTGGTGACGGCCTTGAGGCGTTTGGTGGAGTCCTGGATCTCCAGGATCTGCTGCTTTTCCTCGGGTGAGGAGTTGATCGTGGAGGCGATCATGTCCGCCAGGGTGCCGGGTTCTTTGATGGAGGAGGCCATGGAGCCCATTTCATGAGGCAGGCCCGGCGACAGCTGCACGACGCGGCCGAACTGCTTGATGGCGTTGGCCATCAGGGCTTCGGTCTCGTTGTCCTTGTGGTTGATGTCGCTGAAGTGCTCCACCTCTGCCACGAGGTAGGGTTTGCCTTTTTTGAAGGATTTGACACGGAAGCGTCCCAGCCCCTGAACCAGCAATTGTACGTGATTGTCCTCGGTCTTGGCCATCTTCAGGATCATGGCGGCGGTGCCTACCGTGGCCAGGTCTCCGCTTTCGGGGTCCGGTCTGACATTCTCCTGCTTTTTGGCCACCAGCAGGCCGATCATGCGGTCGTTGGCCATGGCCTCGTCGATCAGATGAACCGACTCACCTCTCAACACCACCAGGGGCAGCACCATTTTGGGGAACAGGGTCGCATCGAACAGCGGCAGTATGGGAAGCACAGTCGGAATATTTTCAGTGTTGTAGTCCATGGATGGTTTCTTGTCTTGCATGTCGCCCTCCTTAAAAGGGTGTGAAGGGGCGGAGCCTTTCCGCCTCGCGTCTACGCGGATGCGGCTGATGCACGGGCCGGCCTGCCGGGAAATCCCATTACTCTTCGCTGATGGGTATCTTGTGCACCTTGTCCAGCCTGAGTTTGGCAATCCTGACTTTCAGCAGCCCATTGGTGTAGGTTGAGGAAACCACCTCCGTATCCACCGGGGATGGCAGGTAAAGGATACGTTCGAACCGCCCGTACTGGATTTCGGCGAGTCGGTAGGTGCCGTTGGACACCCGGGACATCTCCCTGCGGACGCCGGACACCTTCACCGCCCGGGAGTTGATCTCCAGGTCCAGGTCGTCCTTTTCCACGCCGGATATTTCGGCCCAGATCATGATCTCTTCCGGGGTTTCGAAAATGTCCATCTGCGGCGTCCAGAGGCATTCCCGGGAAGAGAACATGGGGTTGACGGGCCGCGGCCTGAACATCTCCTGGATGGTTTTCCCCAGGCCCTGGCCGCTGGGATCAAAATTGCCTCCGAATTTAATTTTGATGTAGTCCATAGGTATTTCCCCGAAACTGTTTCCTGTTAGTGGGTATACTGCGGTTTGCACGGTTTCGACGACTGGGTAAACGTAGCACCGAAACGGGTGCTTGTAAAGCGACATGGGCGGATTGTCACGCCCCTGTTGCCTTTACGCGAATCGGTGTTATTATTGAGCACAAGAATGAGAACGAGCAATCAGTCGTTTTTTTAACGGTGGACACCCTTATCAAGAGGAAAAGACGTAAAATGGGCAATCAGTTGAAAACCACTCTTCTGCTGGCCGTAATGACGGCCTTCATCATGATCGTGGGCAACCTTCTGGGGGGACGCCAGGGGATGGTCATCGCCCTGGTGCTGGCTGCCGGGATGAATTTTTTCAGCTACTGGTTTTCGGACAAGATCGTCCTGAAAATGTACCAGGCCCGTGAGGCGACGCCCCAGCAGGCCCCCGAACTGTATCAGATGGTGCAGACCCTGTCCCGTCAGGCCGGCCTGCCCATGCCCAAAGTCTACATCATTCCCAAGGAAGCGCCCAATGCATTCGCCACGGGGCGCAATCCCGACAATGCCGTGGTGGCGGTCACCCAGGGACTGCTTGAACTCATGGACCGTCGGGAGATCATGGGGGTGCTGGCCCATGAACTGGCCCACGTGAAGAACCGGGACATCCTTATCGGCACCATCGCCGCCACCATGGCCGGAGCCATCATGATGCTGGCATCCATGGCGCGCTGGTCCGCCATATTCGGCGGTGGGCACCGGGACGACAACCACGGCGGCGGCATGGGGGCCATCGGCATGATCGCCATGTCGATCATCGCCCCCATGGCAGCCATGATCATTCAGATGGCTGTGTCGCGCTCCCGCGAATACCTGGCCGACGCCACCGGCGCCGCCATCGCCGGCAGCCCCGAGGGCCTGGCCCGGGCCCTGGAAAAGCTGGGGGCCTACTCCCGGCGCATTCCCATGGACGCCAACCCGTCGACGGCCCATATGTTCATCGTCAATCCGCTGTCCGGCAAAAGCCTGCAGAGCCTGTTCTCCACACACCCGCCGGTGGAGGAACGGATCAGCCGGCTGCGGGGCGTGCGGACCGGCGGCGACCGGCCGGCATCGCCACGCCCGCCGGGGGGAGTTGACCGCAGGCAGGATGCCGGCAAAGCCTTCTGGGATAATTTAAAAGGAGATTAGGCTGAAAAGGGCACGGTCGCTTGATTCCGAACGTGGAAACGATTTGAAATCCGGTTTCAATTCATGTTTAAGGGTGACTGGGTTTTTTGGGTTCAGTTTCTCCGGTTCGGGGAGGGCCCGTTTTCGATGTTTTGGCGCAACCGGCGGTGCAGCCGCCGGACGATGCGGATTCAGCGTCCACGGCACCGCCGCTGCGGCACACCCGACAGCGGTTCTCGTCGCACCACTGACAGGCGAAGCACGCCTTGCACGGATGTTTTTTCTGCTCCTGGCCGGCATCTTCCGGCACGTAGACTTTTCCGGCCAAGCCGGGGACGTTGACCCAGGCCATCATTGCCCTCCCTTTGCAACCATCGGTCTTCGATAAAGATGGGAACCGGCGGCGACTTGTCAACCGTTTCATCGCCATCCTGAAATGTGATAGGGGTACATGGGGAAAGGAGACCGTTTTTAAGGTGGACCCACTATACGAAGAAGGCACCATCGCCGCCGTGCGCCGGCTCAAGGAGGACGCCGCGGCCCTGACCGACCTGATGGCCCCGGATTCACGGGCGGCCATCGATGCATGGAAACAGGCCGTGGACAGCCGCCTGCTCCCTCGCCTGATGCCTGAATTTCCCTTGGTGGCGGCCATCTGCGGCGGCGGCTCCTCGGGCAAGTCCACCTTGTTCAACACCCTTGCCGGCGCTGCGGTTTCCCCCACCGGCGGCCGGGCAGGCATCAACCGCCGCATTCTCATTTCGCTCAGTGCCTCCCAGCGCCGCACCGCCGGTGTCGCCGGAGCCCTCTTCGAGCCCTTCGGGTGTCCGCCGCGTGAGATGACGGACAGGGACGCACTCACCACCCCCGGCGATCCCCTGCTGCATTACGCGCCGGACCTGCCGGCAGGCCTGGCGCTGATGGATACGCCGGATTTCGACACCGGCGCGGGCGGCAGCTACCGCAACCGGGAGATGGCCGAACAGTCCCTGCGGGCCGCCGACGTGCTCGTCTACATCTTCACCAACGCCAACTACAACAACCGCGACAACACCGATTTCGTCGCGCGCATGCTCACCGCCGTGGGTACCCGCAACTGTTTTCTGGTTTACCGCGCCTATCCCGGCTTTACCGGCGACGAAATCCGCGAGCATGCCGGAACGGTGGCCCAAAATATATACGGCGACCGGGCGCGGCAGCACGTGCTGGGCGTTTACCGGGCCGGCGAAGACAACCAGGTCGCCGCCGGGCAGCGGGCCATGACCATCCTTCCGGTGGAAGACGGCCAGCCCGGTCTCATGGACGCATTGGCACGGATGGATCCCCGGCAGGTAAGAAGAGAACTCCACCGGTCCATATTCAGCGACGTGACCCGGCAGGGGAATCGGTTTCTCGAGGAGGCCCGGGAATCGAGCGGACACCTGGCCGTTTACCTGGATAGTCTGCGAACGGTCCAGCGGCGCAGTGTCCAGGATGCGCTGGGGCATCTTCCCATGGACGCCGTGGTTCGCCGGTTCTCGGAGATCTGGCAGGACACCGACCCGTCCCATGTCAAGATTATGCGCAAAACCGGTCGGATCGTGGAAACCCCGGTCCGGTTGTTGATGGGCGCAGCCAGGTGGTTGGGCGGGAGAAGAAAGAGGGAAACCGGGCTGCCGGGCGGCGGCGACGTGGCGGCGGCCGTGGAGGCTGATCTCATCCGGGCGGCCAATCGCCTGCGCCAGGCGACGGTCGATCCGGCGGTGGTGCTCAACCTGCCAGAAACGGATCCGGCAGCCGGGCCGCTGTATGAATCGGTTCGCCGCCTGGCGGAAAGCACCGGGGCCACGGGCCAGCGCGCCGACTCGGGCACGATTTCCCTTCGGATTCCCCTTCACCCGGCCCTGGCGGCAATTCAGGCAGACCTTCGCAGCCAGCATTGGTCGACCGTCGTCGACGACATGCTGGCGCGGCAGGAGCGCCTCTTGGGCCTCACCAGCCAGTTGGAAGCCGACCTTCAACGGCTGGCCCGCGAGCAGCGCTCGCGCATGACAACCGTCGACCAGATCCGGCAAACCTTTTCGGCCATGCTCAATATCATCCCCGCCACCGCCGCGGTGACCTATGTGCTTCATACCGGGGATCCCGTGGGGGCAGTGGGCATCAAGGTCAAGCTGGCCGGGCTTTTCGGCCTCAACGACCTGTATGCGCTGGTGGCCATTCCGGCCACCGCCGGCATGAAAAAGGCCGACCTGAAGCAGCTGCAGGCCCTGCTGGGCCCGGTGGCCCAGGCCTGGCTCACGCACAAATTGACGGCCATCGAAGCCTTGTTTGAAGAGAAGATCACCGGGCCGATGCTGCGACGGGGCCGGGACGTGGCCGAACATACCGCCGAACGGATCGAATCGATGTCTGAAAACCTGGCCCGCTGCGGCCGTGCACTGGAGAATATACCATGATGGAAGCGCAGATGGCCAGACTCCGGGCCATGGGTGAACTGGAAACCGTGCGCACGGACATTCAGGCGCTGGCCGAGACCCTGGAAGGCCTTTCCTTGTGGCGGCCCGCCGCCGGCATGCGGAAAGCCTGCGACGAGTCCCTGATCCTCCTGGACCGCCTGGCCGAGCGCTTCGATCGCAAGCTGGTGGTGACGCTGGTGGGGCCCAGCGGTTCGGGGAAATCCACCCTGCTCAACGCCCTGGCCGGAGAAGACAACCTCTCGCCGTCCGGCCACCGCCGTCCCACCACCGAGCAGGTGGTGGCCTTCTGCCGGCAGTCCGCCGATGCCGGCCAGCTGATGGACCAGCTGGGCCCTCAAAACATCAGGATCCACGCCAGCCAGGCGGCCGAAGCCCTTGAAAACGTCATCCTCATCGACACACCGGACACGGACAGTACCCACCAGGACCGGCACGTTCCCATTATTCACAAGGCCATCCGCCTGTCCGATGTCCTCGTCTGCGTGTTTGACGGGGAGAACCCCAAACGGCGGGACCATACGGACTTTCTGGCCCCCTACGTCAGGTTGTTCAGCGGCGAGAGCCTGGTGGTGGCGGTGAACAAGTGCGACCGGCTGGCCGAATCCGAGCTCACCGGCACCATCATGCCCGACTTTTTACGGTACATCCGCGACGCCTGGTCCGCAGAACCGGCGGCCGTTCTGTGCGTTTCCGCCAGAAGCCATCTTAAGGATCCCGGCTGGGATCGCGAGACCACGCCCAAACACGACCGGAACCAGTTCGATCAGCTGCGGCAGCTGATTGTCGGCACCTTCAACCGATCCGGCTTTGCCGTGGACCGGCGTCTGGAGAACGCCCGGAGCCTGCGCGAATACCTTCGCCAGACCGTCCGCAGCGAAGCCCAGAAGGAGAGAAAAGAGCTGGACGCAGCCATCGGCCAGATGGCCGCGTCCGAGGCCGAAGCCATGCGGCAGGCGGTAACCGCTTTTCGCGGCGATGGCAATGCATTGATGCCGGGCCTCAATGTCCGCCTTTACCAGCAGTTGGCCCAGCGTTGGCTGGGGCCGGTGGGATGGTTGGTGGCGCTCTGGACCCGGATCCTGGTTTTCGGCACCGGCATCGCCTCCCTGCTGCGATTCGGCAATCCGGTGCGACAGATTGTCGGGGCGGTTTCCGCAGTCAGGCATTATGCGGATTCCAAAAAGGCCGTGGATGCGGCCGACCGCGGGGCCGGGGCCGGCATGGCCCTGCACCGCTACGACAGCGCCATCGGCCGCGCGTGGCCCGATATTGCCGAGATGCTGGTCAGTGCCCGGTTTTCCCCCTCGGTGCGCGAACCCCGCCATGCGCCGGGGTACGGTGAGGAGATCGGGCAGCGCCTCTCCCTTGTCTGGAACGATGCCTTGGAGGATGAGTTGGCCAGGGCCGGCCGCCGGTTGAGCGGCGGGCTGCTGCAGCTGGTCTTCAACTTGCCGGTGCTGGGCGTTCTGGGTTATGCGGGGTGGCTGACGGCGGTCAATTTTTTCTCGGGCAGCATTCTCTCGAGCAACTTTTTCCTGCACGCCTTCTGGACGATCGTTCTCGTCCTCTTCCTCAGCTTTTTCCTGCTCCAGGCGGTGATTCGCCTGGCGGCCGGAAAAGAGCGGCTGCTGGAGCGCATCTTCTCCCGGATCCGTGAAACGGTGGACCAGCAGCGCGACCTGTCCGAGCATCCGGTGTGGCGGCAGGCGAATACGATTGTCAGATTGGGGAATTAAGGGATTGGGGGATATGCTAATTCCTAAATCCCTTAACTCCCCAATTCGGAATGTCGGCATCCGGGCCATCCGGCCCGGATGCTATCGTTTCTCCGTGTGACGCTTCATCTCCGCCATGAGCTGCCGTGTGCGCTGGCCCGGGCGCCCGTCGGCAATGACGCCGTCATCCACCTGGACCACCGGCACGAGCCCCTTGCTGGTCCCGGTGATGAATACCTCGTCGGCGGCCAGCAGTTCGGTGCGTGAAATGTCGCGCAGGTCGATCGCGAAAAGCCCCTGGGCCAGTTCCAGCACCACCTTGCGGGTTACCCCGGAGAGGATGCCCCTTCCGGGCGTCACCAGCCGGTCACCGACAAAGGCGAAGATGTTGGAGGTGGTGCACTCCAGCGCCAGGCCGTTGCGGTCGATGTACAGGGCTTCGATGGCACCTTCGGCGGCGGCCTTTTTCAGGGCCAGGCTGGCCGAGATATAATCGATGCTCTTGGCACCGGGAATCGGGCGCTCCACTTCCCAGGAGATGATCTTGACCCCCTTGGTGTACCAGTGGTCGGGCAGCCGGGGTACCGGTGACACCAGCACCAGCAGGCGCGGGTTGCCCGACGGGGTCATGAAATCCGTGCTGGAACCACCGGTGACCACGATGCGGATGTTGGCTTCCGGGATATCATTTTTAGCCAGGGTCTGTTCCACCACCCTGACGATGTCCGCGTGGGACCAGGGCAGGGTGAGGCCGATTTTCTGGGCGGACGTCTCCAGCCGGTCGATATGGGCATCCAGGAAATAGGGCCTGCCGTCGTAGGTCCTGAGAAGGTCGAATACGCCGATTCCGCGCAGGATGGCCAGATCGTCCACCGGGATGACCGCCTTTTCCGCCGGGACGAACTTGCCGTCGATATAATAGATTGCCACCACCACCTCCCCATGGCTGTTTGTAAAAAATGGCTGAACCTTTCTCCTGTTACACCATCGGATTCAGGGTCTCAAGGGATAACATCAAAACCCGGGTGCGTTCGATTCGGGGGCCTGCGCCACGAACGAAGGGAAAAAAGGCGGGGAGGGTGGTTTCATTGAAACCCGTGCTTATTTTGACACGGCGTGCGAATCGCGTTATGGCAATCCGCTGATGGCGAAAGCGTGCAACCTGGTCTCCCAGAATAAAGAAGGCGACGCGTTGATGGAAACGGTTGAAATTGTAGAAGCGGACCTGGACCGCAAGGATCACCAGAAAGCGGTGGTCGACCTGATCGATGCCTACGCCATGGATCCCATGGGAAACGGCGGACCCTTGCCGGGCCACGTCAAAGAAGCGTTGGTTCCCGGGCTGAAGAAGCACCCGACGACCTTGATCCTTCTGGCGATGATTGGCCGCGAGGCCGTCGGCATTGCCGTGTGCTTCATCGGTTTTTCGACCTTTGCGGCCCGCCCGCTGATCAATGTGCACGACCTGGCCGTCCTGCCCGCCCATCGGGGCAGCGGCGTCGGCCGGCGGCTTCTGGACGCCGTGGCGCGCAAGGCTCGGGAGATGGGCTGCTGCAAGGTGACCCTGGAAGTGCTGGAGAACAACCGCCGCGCGCTGAAGGTCTACGCGGCGGCGGGTTTCGCCAGGGCGAGCTATACGGTGGAAGCCGGCGGGGCCTTGTTTTTTGCGAAGAAGCTGTAACCCGGGGAAAATGAACGGCCATGCCTGACTTCCTACCCATATCGCGATCGGACATGCGCAAACGCGGATGGGACGACCTCGATGTCATCCTGATCACCGGAGATGCCTACGTGGACCACCCGGCCTACGGGGTGGCGCTGATCGGCCGCGTGCTCGAATCCCGTGGGTACCGCGTGGGCGTCATCGCCCAGCCCGACTGGCGGTCGACTGCGGACTTCGAGCGCCTGGGGCGGCCCACCCTTTTTTTCGGCATCACGTCGGGCAACGTGGATTCCATGGTGGCCAACTACACGGCCAACAAGCGACCCCGGCAAAAGGACGATTACGCCCCGGGCGGCAGGACCGGCCTGCGGCCTGACCGGGCGCTGATCGTTTACGCCAACCGTGTTCGCCAGGCCTTCAAGGACGTGCCCGTGGTGATCGGCGGGATCGAGGCCAGCATGCGCCGGCTGGCCCACTACGATTATTGGGACAACCGTGTGCGCCGATCCATTCTGTTCGACGCACGGGCACACATACTGGTCTACGGCATGGGGGAAAGCCAGACCGTGGAGATCGCCCGCCGCCTTGCCCGGGGTGAGGCGGCAGACCGGCTCGATCACATTCCCGGCACGGCGGTCATCCGCAAGGACCCGGCGTTCTTGAGCGAAGCCGTCACCATCCCCGCCTGCGAGGCGGTTGCCGACGACCCTGAGGCGTTCAATCGGGCCTTTACGCTTTTTTACGGGGAGCAGAATCCGGTCACCGCCCGGCCGGTGGTCCAGGCCCATGGCGACCGGTTTGCGGTGGTCTACCCGCCGCCCATGCCCCTTTCCCCGGTTGAGCTTGACGCCATCTACGAACTGGACTACCGGCGGGACTGGCACCCGATCTACGCTGCCGCGGGCGGTGTCCAGGGGGTGGAAACGGTACGGCACTCCCTGGTCACCCATCGCGGCTGCAGCGGCGAGTGTAACTTCTGCTCGCTCTATTTCCATCAGGGGCGCATGGTCCAGAGCCGCAGCGCCGATTCCATTGTCGGAGAAGCGCGGCGGCTGGCCCGGGACCCGGCCTTTCGCGGCACCATCACGGATATGGGCGGCCCCACGGCCAACCTGTACGGGGCCGATTGCCCGCGCTGGGCCGAAAAAGGCTTCTGCGGCAACAAACGCTGTATGGCTCCCCGGACATGCCCCAGCCTCGATCCCGGTTACGACCGGAGCCTGCCCCTGTACCGGCGTATCCGCGAGATCCCGGGGGTCAAGCATGCCTTTATCGGCAGCGGGTTCCGCCACGACCTGTTCGGCGGCAGCGGGGCCGATGCCTGTCTGGAGGAGTTGTGCCGGTTTCATGTCAGCGGGCAGATGAAGGTGGCTCCCGAGCACGTGTCCAACCCGGTGCTGGATGCCATGGGCAAACCGCGCATCGATACCTATGACACCTTCGTCAATCAATTCAACCGGATCAACCCGCGCCTGCCCTCGCGGCGGTACCTGGTCAACTACTTCATCAGCGCCCACCCCGGTTCAACGCTGAAGGATGCCCTGGAAATGGCACTTTATCTGATCCAACGGGGGATCCACCCCGAACAGGTCCAGGATTTCATCCCCTTGCCCCTGACCCTCTCCGGCGCCATGTACCACACGGAAAAAAACCCGCTTACCGGCAAGCGCATGCACGTGGCCAAGACCTTTCGCGAGCGGAAGATGCAGCGGGCCCTGGTTCAGTACCGCAACCCGTCCAACCGTGGGCTGATCCGCGATGCCTTGAAGACACTGGCGGCGGAACACCTGGTGCCGTTGTTCGTTAACGCCGCCGGAGGAAAAGCGACCCGACGATCCGGTCGGGACGGAGACCGCAAAGCGAATCGTGCAGGTGTACAGCCAGCGCCCGCAGTCAAATCGGCCGCACGGCGCGGCGGCAAAACCGCAACGGCGGCTCGGACCAAACGCCGCCGATAGTCATGTCCGCCTCCAGGAGACGTCCATGCAACTGCCCCCCTTCAAGCTGGAACGCTACTTTGCCCGGTACGAGTTCGCGGTGCGCCATCTGCTGTGTAGTTCGGACTGTGAATCGGTGACCGTCCAGGATCTGCTTTCTCTCGAAGCGGGTGCCGGAGAAGCCCTTGAGCACCTTTGGCTGGGCTACACCGAGTCACAGGGGGCGCCGGCGCTCAGACAGGCGATCGCCGGCCTCTACGATACGATCGGACCTGACCAGGTGCTGGTGCACAGCGGCGCCGAAGAGGCCATATTCCTGTTCATGCATGCGGCCCTGTCCCCCGGGGATCATTTGATCGTTCACTGGCCCTGCTACCAATCCCTTCACGAGGTGGCACGCAGCATCGGCTGCGAGGTGACCTTCTGGCAGGCCAGCGAAGACCGGGACTGGGCCCTGGACCTGGATGACCTGGCGGGCCACATCCGGCCCTCCACGCGGGCCGTCATCGTCAACACCCCCCACAACCCCACCGGCTGGCTGATGCCACGGGACGAATTCCACCGGCTGAACCGGATGCTCGACCAGCGGGGCATTGTGCTCTTTTCGGACGAGGTGTACCGGGAATCGGAGTATTCGGTCGACGATCGCCTGCCGGCCGCCTGCGATCTCAGCCGGCGCGCGGTCTCCCTGGGGGTCATGTCCAAAACATACGGCCTGCCGGGTCTGCGCATCGGCTGGGTGGCCACGCGCCATGCCGCCATCGCCGAGAGAATGGCTGCCCTGAAGGACTACACGACCATCTGCAACAGCGGGCCCAGTGAGTTTCTGGCAGAGATCGCCCTGCGCCACCGTGACACGCTGATCCGGCGCAACCTGGATATCATGGCCGGCAACCTGAAGCGCCTGGACGATTTCTTCCAGCGGCATTCGTCCATTTTTTCCTGGGTGCGGCCCAAAGCGGGACCCATCGCCTTTGTGCGCCTGACCGGCAGCGAGGTGGAACGTTTCTGCCATGAGTTGGTCCGCAAAAAGGGGGTTCTCCTGCTGCCCGGCAATCTTTACGGGGACAAGGGCAACCATTTCCGCATCGGATTTGGTCGACGGGGCATGCCGGCGGCAGTGGCGGCGCTGGAACAGTTTGTCGGACAGGGAGTTTTACAAGCCTGAGCATCCCAGCGCCCCCACTATATAGCCGATGGGAATAATTTTTCTCTTGTGGCAAAATTGCCCCACGAATTGTGGCTTGTTTTTCCTCCCGCCCGCCGGACTTGAACGAATCCAATCCCTAACATTTTGAATCTGTTGAAATAGCCTCCGTTGGTATTTACCGGTATGCTACTTGCAGGGTTTTTTCAGGAAAATCGATACGCAATGCAGCCATGATGGCCAGGCGGAAATTGAAACGAAACCAGCCGGTACGGATTTTTCCGGCATCGGCAGGAATAGATAGGAAAACTAATGCACGCAGCGCATGCAATCGCTACCAAAAAAATGATTCTCATGGACAATGGCGGACGGCGTTTTGAGGACGATCGCCGCCTGTACGCATACAACGGTTGCCTGCCCGAGCGCCGGTCCGGCGAGGATCGCCGATCGGGGATGGATCGCCGACGCAAACCCAGAGTGGCCTGATCGCCATTCACCGCTGCGGTGATCAGCCAGCCCCCTAAACCCATCCTTTCGGAGGAGAATGTCCTGATCCCTCCGCTTGGCCGTGTAGCACCGGCTGCAACCGGGCTTTCCCGTCGTAAAAAATAAACAAACGAACAGTTAGACGATGTGACCTGGCTGGTCGCAGGTAGCAATAGCCGGGTTAAATGGCCTCGGGGCGATTAACGGTCATTGTCGCTCTGCGCTTTTTTCAGTGCGGCCGCCAATGCCGCACGATGCAGGTCGGCAGCCAAATGGACCGGGCTCTTGCCCCATATCGGGTCCCAGTTGGACGGATCGGCCGTGCAGAAAAACTGGGTGTCCAGCCCCATGCGCACGGGTGCTTCTTCAACGCTGGCGCCCTTCATGCGACGGGCGGCCTCCCAGGTGGCACCGCAGGGGGCCCCGCGGCGTACGATGACCTCGCTGATTTTTCCATCCTTGACGGTGACATCGAACTCCGGTGCGCCGAAGCACCGGCTGTAAGCCCCGAGCTCACGGTGTCGGGCCAGGGCGCAACAGACCGGCGGCGTATGGGTGCCGTCCACCGTCGTTTTTTTTCCCGAGGCCACAATGGGAATGCCCATCCGCTTGCAGATCAGGGCCAGGTCGTGGGACAGGTCGGGGTGTTTGAGAAAATCCAGCACCAAGTCAGCCGAGATGGTATCCGGCAGGAATTCGGAGGCGTCGTCCACCACGGGCGGCAGGGTCTGGTCGATGGTGACCAGGGTGATGTCGAATTGGTTCTGGCCGTGTAGCCGGATTCCTTTGACCTTGCTTTCGCCGCGGCCGCCCTGCTGGAAGACGAGGATCTTCAAGGGGCGATCGGGGCTGCAGGGGATACTTTTTTCGTTCATGGATGGTTGTCCTGTATCGTATCGAATGGCTGTTTCACGCGACCCGGTGCGCTTTGCCTGAGGCGATTGTCGGATGGCCGATGGACATCGCCCTGCATGCCGCAGGATCTTGACGGATACCACCGAAGCCGATTGCGGGCAAGGGATTCTTTCCCGGCGGGGATGATCGAACCCGCAAAGCGGGCAGGAAGGTCGACATCCGTCAGGTCGATGGCCTGTCATTGACGGCGGCTATCGCTCTTTCCTCTTCCAGGAGCAGGGCAGTGCCGACGGGATCGGCGAACCGGAAAACCGCCTCGCCGTCGTCTCTTCGCATGGCAGTGGCGTTGAACCGGAGCCCGGCGCCGCTGACCGGCCGGATATCTCTCAGATACCTAACATAAATAGGTAAATATCGCATATGGTTAAGCGGTCCTTCATCACCCGTATTGACAAAGCCGGCGACGGCTTTTATGATCCGCCACCATCTATCGAGCGAAACCCGAAAGGCTTTGTTAAAGGAGACATCATATCATGGATGCGGAAAAGGAAACATCGGACTTCTGGCAGGATCACTCCCTTGCCTTCCTGGAGATGGCCTTTCGCACCGATCGGCGTGAACGGCTGGACAAACCGGACGGATATGGCAAGAAGGCCGGTGACTGCGGTGATACGGTGGAATTTTTCATCAACCTCGACGGGGACAGAATCCGCAGTGTGTCCTATGACATCAACGGCTGCCTGAATACCAACGCCTGCTGCAATGCCGTGATCGAACTGGTAGACGGTAAAACGATGGACAGCGCCTGGGAAGTCACCCCTGAGCAGGTGAGCGGACTGCTCGAGAGCCTGCCTGCGGATCATTTCCACTGTGCCGAACTGGTGGTGGGAACGTTGTACCTGACGCTGTCAAACGCCCGGGAGAACCGGCGTTCCCCGTGGAAAAAAATGTACGGTTGACCGTCCGTGACCCAGCGGCGCTACGCCTTATTTGTCCTTGACAGAAAAGGGTAAGTTGACTATAGATCCGACTTTGAAATCAGCCGTTTTCCGGCTGTTGCGCAGCGTTTCCACCGTAGAAATCCGAACTTAAAACTCAAGCTGGCATGGCAGTTCCCGATGCTTTTGCGGGGGAACCACCGGGGTGACACCGTAGATGAGTTCTGCACAATCACTGGCGGCCAAAAAACAGGAAATCCTCAACAGCTGGTTTCAAACCACTGTCGACTCCTACCCGGCCGAAACGGCGCGGTTTATCAAAAACCAGAATGATCCCTTCGCCAATCCGGTAGGGCAGACCACCTACCGGAGTCTCGATACGCTGGTGGATGCCCTGGCCACCGATGCTGGGCGCGAGGTGATGGCCAAGGCCCTCGATCCCATCCTGAGAATACGGGCCGTTCAGACCTTTACCCCCTCCAAGGCCACCAGCTTTGTCTTTTCCCTGAAGCGGATCCTTCGGCAGCATTTGCCGGGAGACGGCCGTGACGCGGGTGTGGATATGAATGACCTGGACCGGCAGATCGACGAGATGGCCATGGCGGCCTTCGATATTTACGTGGCCTGCCGGGAAAAAATATACGAACTCAAGGCAACGGAATCCCGAAAGCAGTTTTTCGGTTCGTTGAAGCGAGCTGGATTGATCGATGAAACCGAGGCAGACGGGCCCGGTTTCTAAAACTTCCCTTATAATCTTTCGATTCAGGCATCCGGCAGCGGCTCTGAATTGACTGCGATTCCCTTTTGCGGGAGGCTCTCGATGCCATCCCGGCATCGACCCGTCAGCGGGAAGGCGGTCGTGGAACATTCAAATCTGCCAGGCGCCAAGGAGTGAGGTGCGGTTCGATGAATAAAAATTACATGGTTAGCCTCATAGCGGTAATCGTGCTGTTTCTGATCGCCTATGCGGGCACGCAGCAGGGGGCAGGCCTGCAGCTGGTTTTCGGCATCATCGTTCCCTATCTGGCGGTGATCCTGTTCGTTGTCGGCTTTGCCCGCCGCGTGATGGGCTGGGCACGGTCGGCGGTTCCCTTTCGGATCACCACCACCTGTGGCCAGCAGCCATCCATGCCCTGGATCAAACAGGCCAAAATCGACAACCCCTCGTCCACGTTCGGCGTCATCGTGCGGATGGTCCTGGAAATCGTCTGCTTTCGGTCGCTGTTTCGCAACACGCGCATGAAGTTGAACGGCGGCACCCGGCTGACCTACCAGCTGGAACTCTTCCTGTGGATCGGCGCCCTGGCTTTCCACTATGCCTTCTTCACGGTGGTTGTCCGGCACCTGCGGTTTTTCACTGAACCGGTTCCCTTTTTCGTCACGCTTTTAGAGCAGGTGGACGGCTTCATGCGCATCGAAGTGCTCTACGACGCCATTCAGGCCGGTCTGCCCGGGGTGTACATGTCAGGTCTGGTTCTCTTTGCGGCGGCCCTGTATCTCTTCGTACGGCGGGTGGTCATCCCCAACGTCCGTTACATCTCCCTGGCTGCCGATTACTTCCCCCTGTTCCTGATCATGGGGATCGCCCTTTCGGGCATTTTCATGCGCTATGTGGCCAAAGTGGACATCGTTGCCATTAAAGCACTGACCATGGGGCTGGTGACCTTCCGGCCCAGCATTCCCGAAGGCGTCAGCGCCTTGTTCTATGCCCACATGTTCCTGGTGAGCGTCCTTCTGGCATACTTCCCGTTCAGCAAGCTGATGCACCTGGGAGGCGTATTTTTGAGTCCCACCCGGAACATGACCGGCAACACCCGGCAGGTCCGGCATGTGAACCCCTGGAACCACCCGGTCAAGGTTCACACGTATGAAGAGTACGAAGACGATTTCAGAGAGAAAATGATCGAAGCCGGCCTGCCGGTCGTTAAAATGCCAGAAGAACAGGCTTAAGCAAAAAGGAGCAGATAATGGCAGATGAGTTGATCAAACCCGATGAACTATTGTCACAGATAGATCATCGTCCCTCCGGCGCCGGCTGGATGGACACGCCGGTAGATATCCGCAAGGGGATGTATTGCTACGCCTCCAACCCCAAGAGCGTCGAAACCCTGGGGCTGCCCAATGCACGACCCTGGAACCCGCTGGAAGACGACTGGAAACTGCCGGACAACTGGCAGCAGATCGTCTACGAGGGCTTCCGGGAGCGCCTGGACAAATTTCGCTCCTTCAAGGTGTTCATGGACATCTGTGTGCGCTGCGGCGCATGCGCCGACAAGTGCCACTTTTTCATCGGCACCGGCGACCCCAAGAACATGCCGGTGCTGCGTGCGGAGTTGCTGCGCAGCGTTTACCGCAACGATTTCACCAAGGCCGGCAAAATTCTAGGCCGCCTGGGCGGTGCCCGGCCCATGACCCTGGATGTGCTCAAAGAGTGGTGGTACTACCTGTTCCAGTGCACGGAGTGCCGGCGCTGCTCGGTTTACTGCCCCTACGGCATCGATACGGCCGAAATCACCATCATGGGCCGGGAGATACTGAACCTGCTGGGCCTGAACATCGACTGGGTCGCCACGCCGGTGGCCAACTGCTATCGCACCGGCAACCATCTGGGCATCCAGCCTCACGCCTTCAAGGACATGCTCGACTTCTTCGTCGAAGACATCGAGGAGATCACCGGCGTGCAGGTTAAACCCGCCTACATGGAAAAGGGCGCCGACATCCTCTTCATCACCCCGTCGGGCGACGTGTTCGCCGATCCGGGCACCTACACCTGCATGGGGTACATGCTCCTGTTTCACTACCTGAGAGAGAAATACGGCCTGAAGATCACCTGGAGCACCTACGCCTCGGAGGGAGGCAATTTCGGCTTTTTCACCTCCCACGAAACCATGAAGCGGCTCAACTCCAAGATGTACGCCGAGGCCAAGCGCCTGGGGGTCAAATGGATCCTGGGCGGCGAGTGCGGGCACATGTGGCGGGTCATCTCCCAGTACATGGATACCATGAACGGCCCGGCGGATTTTCTGGAAGAACCGGTGAACCCCATCACCGGCACCCGGTTTGAAAATGCCAAGTCAACCAAGATGGTTCATATCGCCGAGTTCACCGCCGACCTGATCAAGCACGGCAAGCTGGAACTGGATCCGAGCCGCAACGACAACAAGATCATCACCTTCCACGATTCCTGCAACCCCTCACGGGGTATGGGCATGTTTGACGAACCCCGCTATGTGATCCAGAATGTGGCCAACCACTTTTACGAGATGCCGGCCAACACCATCCGCGAGCAAACCTTCTGCTGCGGCAGCGGTGCCGGTCTCAATGCCGGGGAGAACATGGAACTGAGAATGGCCGGCGGGTTCCCGCGGGCCAACGCGGTCAAGCATGTCCACGAAACCTTCGGGGTGAACATGCTCGCCTGCGTCTGCGCCATTGACCGCGCGGCGTTGCCCGCATCCATGGGATACTGGGTGCCGGAGGTCGAGGTGACGGGGCTTCACGAACTGGTGGCCAATGCCCTGATTATGCCCGGTGAAAAGGAACGAGAAACCGATCTGCGCGGCGAACCGCTGCCGGGAATGGAGGAGTAGCCGATGAAGGACAAAAATAAGATTCTCGCGGGACTGGCTGTTTTTATCGCCGCCATTACCTTTCCGTTCTGGTTCAATATGGGAAAGGCCGCCCCCGCACCGGAACTGGAGCTGACCGCCAAAGCCAAAGCCGCCAAGGTCTGCGTCATGCCTACCGCGTACATGAAAGCGGAGCATATGCAGCTGCTGGACGTATGGCGTCACAACGTGGTCAGAAACGGTGAGCGTGCGTTCGTCAACGCCGAAGGCAAGCTCTTTGACATGAGCCTATCCAACACCTGTCTGGACTGCCATTCCAACAAGGTGGAGTTCTGTGACCGCTGCCACAACTACGCGTCCGTAAGGCCCTATTGCTGGGATTGCCACATCGATAATCCAAAAGGAGAATAAGGTATGAATAACAGCAGAAGACGCTTTCTTCAGATAGCTGGCGTTTCCGCGCTGGGTCTTGGGGCAACACCCGTGCTCGATGCCTTCGCTGCCGGCGGAGGCGAGGGGCCCGGCTATCATGTGGCCAAGGGAGAAGATGCCCTGGCGGCCAAACAATGGGCCATGGTCATCGACACGCGCAAGTTGCATTCTTCCGCCGATCTGGAGCCGATTATCGAGGCCTGCCACAAGGTTCACAACGTCCCCACGACCATCGTGAACAAGAACCATGAGATCAAATGGATCTGGGAGGCGCACTACCACAACGCGTTTACCGATAAAACCAACAATTTCCTCAATGAAGAGGTGGAGCACAGGCCGTTTCTGCTGCTTTGCAACCACTGCGAAAATCCGCCCTGCGTGCGGGCCTGTCCCACCCAAGCGACCTTCAAGCGCGAGAGCGACGGCATCGTCCTGATGGACTTTCACCGCTGCATCGGCTGCCGGTTCTGCATGGCGGCCTGCCCCTTCGGCGCCCGCAGTTTCAACTTCAGGGATCCGCAGCCGTTCATCAAAGAGATCAACAAGAAATTCCCCCGGCGCATGAAGGGCGTGGTCGAGAAATGCAACTTCTGCGCGGAACGCTTGGCGGTCGGACAGATGCCCGCCTGCGTGGAAGCCTCCAACGGCGCCATCGCCTTCGGCGATCTTTACGACGAGCATTCGGATGTCCGGGAACTGTTGAAGGAAAACTACACCATCAGGCGGAAACAGACCCTGGGAACAGAGCCGTCCGTCTACTACATCGTGTGAGGTGAGCATGCTTGAATTAGCCGTAAAAGGAAATAAATGGTACTGGGGATGGATGGTCGTCCTGCTGGGTGTGATCGGTGCCGGCTTCGGGCTCTATTTGATGCAGCTCAAGTTCGGCCTGGGTATCACCGGCATGAGCCGGGATGTCTCCTGGGGCTTTTACATCGCCAATTTCACCTACCTGGTCGGCGTGGCCGCCGGTGGGGTGATGGTGGTGCTGCCCTACTATCTGCATGACTACAAGGCCTATGGCAAGATCACCATCCTGGGTGAATTCCTGGCTATCGCTTCCATCGTCATGTGCCTGCTTTTCATCCTGGTCGACCTGGGGCAGCCCATGCGGGCGCTCAACGTCCTGTTGTACCCGACCCCCAACAGCGTGCTGTTCTACGATGCCATCGTGCTCAACGGCTACCTGTTCCTGAACCTGGTGATCGGGTGGAATGTGCTCGAGGCCGAGCGCAACGGCGTGCATTACCAGAACTGGCTCAAACCGCTGATCTACATCTCCATCCCCTGGGCGGTGAGCATTCACACGGTGACCGCCTACCTGTACTGCGGCCTGCCGGGACGTCACTTCTGGCTCACGGCCGTTCTGGCGCCGCGGTTCCTGGCGTCGGCCTTCGCCGCCGGCCCGGCCCTTCTGATCCTGCTGTGCCTGTTCATCCGGCGCTTCACCAATTTCGACCCGGGTAAGCAGCAGATTCAGGCCCTGGCCAAGACCGTGGCCTACGCCATCTGCATCAACGTCTTTTTCTTCCTGTGTGAAGTCTTCGTGGCCTTTTACAGCCAGATTCCCGGCCACATGACCCACATCAAGTACCTGTTCGTGGGGTTGCACGGCCACGGCGCCCTGGTTCCCTGGATGTGGGCCTCCATGATCCTCATGGCTGCAGGTATCGTGCTGACCGTTACCCCGGCCACCCGCAAGAACGAAACCTCCCTGGCCATTGCCTGCATCGTGATCATCATGGGCACCTGGATCGACAAGGGGTTGGGAATGATCTCCGGCGGTTTCGTGCCGAACCCCATGCACGAAGTCAACGAATACGTTCCCACCATGCCGGAGATCGGGATCACATTAGGTGTCTATGCCATCGGTGCCCTTGTGCTGACCGTTCTCTACAAGATGGCCGTGGGTGTGAAGGAAGAGGTTCACGGCTGATCGCACGGCCGACATCGAACGCATCCGAAATGGCGGGGGGCCTCCCCGCCATTTTTTTTACCTGCCAAAATTTCAACTCTCCGGGCAAGGCCACAGGCGCGCTTCATCCCTGCGTTGTCCACCATAAGATCGTCGATTCGGGCTCATGGCAGGTGCATGAGGCTTCAACCGTAAGCGATATTTGCATTTTTCCTGTTTTGCGGCTACGATTGACCTATCCCCATCGGATTGAAGACGGCGACACTGCGATCGATACTGTTCGTCGTCTCTCGCTAGTGCCGAGCACTCTTTATTGCAGGTGACCATGTCCGCCGAACCCACATATGAACAATTGGTACAGCGCCTCGCAGAGCTGGAAAAAGTGATCGAAGGATACAGGCGAATTGAGGCACGCGAGGACCAGTTCAGAACGGCCGTGGAGCACTCCTCCGACGCCATCGGCATGTCCACCCCGGAAGGCCGGCACTGGTACCAGAATGAGGCCTTCGACCGGCTTTTCGGCGAGATCGGCCAGGATCCGCCGGCAAGCTTGTATGTGGACGAAAAGATCGGCAGGCAGGTTTTCGATACGATCATGGCCGGGGGCAAGTGGACCGGCGAAGTAAAGATGGTCGGTAAGTCGGGCCGCATCCTGGATATTCTGTTGCGCGCCTTTGCCATCAAGGATAAACACGGCCATGTGATCGGCCTGGTGGGCACCCATACGGACATCACTGCCCGGAATCAGGCGGAAGCGGACCTGCGCGAGCGTGAGGAGAAACTTCGGACCATTCTCCTGGCCAGCCCGGACCCCATGGTGATGTACGATAGCGGCGGGATCCCGCAGTACGTGAACCCGGCCTTTACGGATGTGTTCGGCTGGTCGCTTGACGAATTGAAGGGCAAACGCATCCCCTTCGTACCCGAAGACCAAGTGGACAAGACCGCCGCAGAAATCGAGAAAATATATGCGTCCGGGACCACCACCCGATTTGAGACCCGACGCTATACCAAAGACGGCCGTACGCTGGATGTCATCGTCAGTGCGGCGGTGATCAGAGGGTCGGATGGTGGGGCGCAGGGAATGACCGTCAACCTGACCGACATCAGTGAACGCAAATCGCTTCAGGCCCAATACGAGCAGGCCCAGAGAATGGAATCGCTGGGTACGCTTGCCGGAGGAATCGCCCATGACTTCAATAATTTGCTCATGGGTATTCAGGGCCGGGCCTCGCTGATGGCCGTGGACCTGGAACCCGGCCACCCCTTATATGAACATGTCCGCGGAATCGAGCAGCACGTGAAAAGCGCCGGTGATTTAACCAAGCAACTGCTGGGGTTCGCGCGGGGAGGAAAATACGAAGTCAGGCCCTTGAATCTGAACGAACTGGTTCTGTCCAGCGCCGAGATGTTCGGCCGCACGAAAAAAGAGATCCGCATCCACACCGTCCTCGAAGAGAAGCTGCCTTCTGTCGAAGCCGATCAACGACAGATTGAACAGGTCCTGCTGAACATTTTTGTCAATGCCTGGCAGGCCATGCCCGATGGCGGTGAGTTGCATATCGAAACCCGACGCATTGTCCTGGATGAGGCCTTCTGCATGTCCCACCAGGTTGCACCGGGGGCTTACGTGAGTGTCTCGATTACCGACACCGGCGTAGGTATGGACGAGACCGTGCGGAACCGGATTTTCGACCCGTTTTTTACCACCAAGGAGAAAAGCCGGGGGACCGGCCTGGGGTTGGCCTCGGCGTTCGGGATTATCAAGAATCACGGCGGCATCATTACCGCCGACAGCCGGAAAGGCTGCGGGGCGACATTCACTTTCTACTTGCGGGCTTCCACCAAAAAAGTGAGTCGCGGTGCACCCATTGTGCAGACGCTGCAAAAGGGATCGGAGACCATTCTTGTCGTGGATGACGAGGCGTTGATTCTCGACGTGGGCAGATCCATGCTGGAAAAGCTGGGTTATCGAGTGATTCCGGCCGGCAACGGCGAAGACGCCATCAGCATTCTATCCGGCATGAGGGCGAAGGTGGATCTGGTGATTCTCGACCTGATCATGCCCGGATTGGACGGCGGCAAGACCTTCGACCGGATCCGCACCATCGACCCGACGCTGCGGGTCCTGTTGTCCAGTGGTTATGCGCTGGACGGACAGGCGGAAGCGGTGCTGAAAAAAGGCTGCAGCGGCTTTATCCAGAAGCCTTTTACCCTCCAGGAGCTTTCCAATAAGATTCGTTCCATTCTGGACTCACCCGACTGATACGGTGCGGCCTTCCCTGCGGTCGGCTTACCTTGTGTCGTTAGTGACCTTGCCACCGATATTCAGCGCGCCTGCCATCGGTTCTCCCATGCATGCAAACGAAGCGGTATCACGATCCGCGCAACAGGGCATATGCGTCGATCGCGCTTTTGTCCTATACAAGACCGGCACTGCGGCTGAACGTCGAAACGGTGCGGCCTGTAGATACATTCGGTCCAATTCAAATTTCAACTTTACGGGAACCCCTTTCCATGTCCATACCCGCTCCACCTGTTCGCTGTGCAATCAATGGTTATGGCCGCATCGGCCGGAGTATCCTGCGGGCGCTGTACGAGTACCGTCGCTGGCCCATAGAGATCGTTGCCATCAATGACCTGGCCGGACCCGAAGCAATTGCACATCTGACCCGTTTCGATTCCACTCACGGCCGGTTTCAGGTTCCGGTCGAACTGGTAGAAAACCGACTGCACGTGGCGGCCGACGCGATACCGTTGCTGCGGCAGACGGAACCGTCGCGCCTGCTTTGGGCCGAATTGGCCGTGGAAGTGGTGTTGGAGTGCACCGGCCGGATAATAAGCCGGGCCGACGCCCAGATTCACATCGATGCTGGCGCCGAAAAGGTCCTGATTTCCAACCCCGCCGATTCCCTGGTGGATGCCACCGTCGTGTACGGCGTCAATCACCTTGAATTGACCGGCAAGGAAAAGATCATCTCCAATGCATCCTGTACATCCAACTGTATCATCCCGGTTATCGCGGCCCTGGACCAGGCCTTCGGTATTGTCTGCGGCAACATTACCACCATTCATTCGGCGATGAATGACCAACCCGTGATCGACACCTGCGATCGCGACCTGCGCCTGTGCCGGGCGGCGGGGCCGTCCATCGTTCCGGTCGACACCCAGCTGGCCAGGGGGATAGAGCGGATTCTGCCTCGATTTGAAGGCTGCTTCCAGACGACGGCCGTGCGGGTGCCCACCCAGAACGTGACGGCCATGGATGTGAACGTGTACCTGAAAAGGGAGGCGTCGATGGTTGAGATCAACCATGCGATAAGGCAAGCCGCGCAGGGCCGGTTTCACGGAGTTATGGACTATTGCGACATCCCCCTGGCGTCGGTCGATTTCAATCACGATCCCCATTCGAGCATTGTCGACGGCACCCAGACACGCGTGAGCGGTGGTCGTCTGGCCAGGCTGCTAACCTGGTGCGACAACGAGTGGGGATTTGCCAACCGGATGCTGGACACGACGGTTGCCGCGGCGGCCATGAAGAAGGGGTAATCGGTGCTGCCGCACGTCAGGCGATTTTCTGCGCCACGATCTTCACCTCGACATGGATGATATCGAACACCAGGTGCATGCCCAGATGTTCGAAAAAACGGGTGGATCCATAGATGATGCGCCAGCGCGTCCGATCCAGATCGAACCGGGCCTTGGCGGTGATCGTGCCGTCCGGGCCCTGGTAGGCCGTGGCGGGGAATGACAGCCCCGCCTTGACCCCTCTCAGGGTCAGATCACCTTGCACATCGATGTTGGGAGCACTGACATACGCCTCGTTGATGGGCGTGCCCGATTTGATCGTGAAGGTCGCCGTGGGGAACAGCCGGGTAAAAAAGAAGTCGTCCGACTTGAGGTGGGCGATCAACACAGGCTGCAATTCGTCGCCCGCCAGGCTTTTGTTTTCGATGGCATTCATGTCGATCTCGAAGGTGCCGACGGGCTTGCCGTCTTTCACCCCGATCTCTCCCATTTTGATGCGCACCGTGCCGTCATGTTTGGTATGGGGATTGTGACCGGCCCATTCAATCACGCTCCGACTGGTATCCACCCGGTAGGTGCCGTCCTGTAATGCCAACATCCGGTCAGGCCGGGGAGGGGTGCCGACGGATTCCCCTTCGGCCGGATATCCCGCCGCCAGCCACCCCCTGATGCCGCCGTCGAGAATGAACAGGTTATCGAATCCTTCCCGCGCCAGCTTTTCCGCGGCGACTGCCGCATCCATGCTTTCCCCACTGGACCCATAAAGGACGAGGCGGGCATGTTTGTCGGTGGTGACGGCCGCGATCTGATCCAGGAACGTCACTTCAAATACGCAGGCTGGGCTTGCGCCGGGCAGATGGATCGCCTTGAAATGGTCATGGGTAAGGGTGTGGACCAGGATCAAGGGCTTCTCTTCATCAACCCAGCGCTTAACCGTTTGCGGTGAAATGCTTTCAGTGTGGGTCGTTGCCATATTCATTCTCCTATGTATCGTTGGGCGGCCGCCGGCGGCATTGTTCCTGTGAATAGGCAATGCAGCGGTGCCGTGTTCGTCGTTTTTTTATCACCCTTGCTTTAAAACGGATTCGGGACAGGCGGCCAAACCGTTGTCAAGCCGCATCTTTTTCGCGCACGGGGGCCGCCGGGCACGCCCTCCTAAGATCGTCGGCCAGCCATGCTCGCGCCGCTTCGATGTCTGCCGCCGTCAGTTCATGGCCGGCATTCATGTCGACCACCTTCACCGAGGCGCCTGCCTTTTTCAACGTCCGGACCAGCCGCTGCGTCTCGGCCGATGGGATCACCCGGTCGAATCGGCCCCTGGTGATCAGGATCGATCGACACCTCAAATCCGGCAACTGCGTCATGTCCAGCGGCATCATCGGGCGAAAGAGGATGGCACCGGAGAAGATCTCCGCTCGCAGCAACATGATGGCGGCGGCCATGTTGGCTCCGTTGGAATACCCCAGGGCGATAAGATGGTTTCCCTGGAGTGCGTAACGACGCGCGGCAGCGGTCAGGAAATCGCCGAGATCGTGGGCGTTGCGGCGCACGTCGTTCTCATCGAATACGCCCTCCGCCAGTCGCTTGAAAAAGCGGGGCATCCCGTTTTCGAGCACCTTGCCCCGGGGGCTGATGATCGCCGCCGGGCTGATTTGTCGAACCACGGAAATCAGGTCGTGTTCGTTGC
This sequence comes from Desulfosarcina sp., assembly GCF_055467485.1. Taxonomy (NCBI): domain Bacteria; kingdom Pseudomonadati; phylum Thermodesulfobacteriota; class Desulfobacteria; order Desulfobacterales; family Desulfosarcinaceae; genus Desulfosarcina; species Desulfosarcina sp. The sequence goes on from NZ_JBUOIV010000013.1 coordinate 85,508, forward strand.
CGCCGGTGCCGTGAAGAGCTACGATGGTTTTTCCGTCGGCCGCACCGGGTTCGGGGGGCACGTAGACATGCCGGAAATCGGGTGGCTCCAAAGGCGGCAACTGCCCCTCGATTTGCCCGCGCAGGGGTTCGTATCGATCCGGCAGCATCAGACCCGTGCCCAGATCGCCGGGATCTTCGTCCACGGTAAATCCAGGCGGATCAGTGGCGATTTCGAAGAGAATGCCGCCCGGTTCATTGAAATAGATCGACTTAAAGTAGGTGCGGTCGCGTACCCCGGTGACGGAGAGGCCGAAATGCCGCAGCCGCTGCTGCCAGGCCTGCTGTTCCCGGCTGTTACGGGTACGAAAGGCAATGTGATGGACCGTGCCGCCGCCGGGCCGACCCCTGCCGGCAGACGGATCGACGATCACATCCAGCAGGTGGCCGGGTGAACCCTCGTCCTGCATGGCGAACCGGTAGCGGCGGCCCTCCTGCTGGACGGGTGTCATGCCCATGCCGTCAGCGATGATTTTTTGCGTGTTATCGATCCGCTCCAGCTGCAGTGTCGCTGAATGAAACCCGAGGATGGCCGTATGGGAAACGGCTGCTCGCTCACGCGGGTCGTCACTAGGAGGTGTCCCGACGAGTTCGAGGGCGAGGCCGTGGGGATCGGTAAACCGGACCACCGGTTCTCCGAAACGACTTTCTGTCGCCAGGGCGACGCCGAATGCTTCCAGGCGCTGCGTCCAATAATCGACTGAGAAGCGGGGTACGGAAAAGGCGATGGCAGAGACCATGCCGGTCCCGGGTTTCCCCTGGGGAAGGCCCGTCCATGGGAAGAAGGTGAGAAGGGTACCGGGGCGTCCCGTTTCGTCCCCGTAATAGAGATGATAGGTGTACGGATCGTCGAAGTTGACGGTCTTTTTTACTAGCCTCAACCCCAGCACGCGGGTGTAGAAACGGTAATTGTCTGCGGCCGAGGCGGCCACGGCGGTGATATGGTGAATGCCGCTGATGGATAGATTGTCATCGGATGGTTTCATCCCGACACCTCCTCATTTGCCTTGATATCAATATAAAAGATTAGAACAATCAGCCGCCCATGGTCTTTTGCTGTATGTGACCGGCTTTTTCCAGCCGAGTGACGGCGGTTGTCATGGAACCGCTGCTCAGTAGTGGTTTTACTCCGAACCGGTTTCCATATGACCAAGATAAGGGAATATATCTTGATGTCAAGATATATTCTCGGCCGGGCAATCCGGTGGCCTTCGGCATCGGCAGCTCTTTCGGCACGTTTACCGGCCCCTTGTCTTTCCAATGGCGGCGATTTGTGCTAAACACGTGCCTTGACCATCGCGGCCAGGTTTACGATTGTTAAAAAAGCGGACTCAGAGGACAGCGATATGATCGTCGACGGAAAACAGATCCGGCCCATATGGCTGGACGAAGACCGGATCACCGTGAAGGTGATCGACCAGCGCCAGCTGCCGCACCGGTTTGTCGTGGCCGATCTGACTACGGTGGACCGGTTGATCCACGCTATCCGTGAGATGTTCGTCCGGGGTGCACCGCTGATCGGCGTGACCGGCGCCTACGGGGTGATGATTGCGGCCATAAACGGAACGTCGGCGTCCGACCATGTGGAATTCATCGGTGAGCAATGCGCACGGATCAAGGCTGCCCGGCCCACGGCCGTAAACCTGGCCTGGGGAGTCGATCGGGTGCTTGCAAAGGTGCTTGCCGCCGGGTCACCGGCCGATCGCATCGACGCCGCCCGCGCCGAGGCGGCCGTGATTGCCGAGGAGGAGGCGGAGAACTGCCGCCGTATCGGTGTCCATGGTGCCGGGCTCATCGAGGCCCTCAGCCGCAGCAAAAACGGATCGACGGTCAACCTGCTGACCCATTGCAATGCCGGCTGGCTGGCATGCATCGAATACGGCACAGCCACCGCCCCGATTTACGAGGCATTCAACCGCGGGGTGGATCTGCACGTATGGGTGGATGAAACCCGTCCGCTGAACCAGGGCGCCCGGCTGACCGCCTGGGAACTGGGCAAACACGGGGTGCCCCACACGGTGATTACGGACAACGCCGGCGGTCATCTGATGCAGCACGGCCGCGTGGACATGGTGATCGTGGGCACCGACCGCTCTACCCACACCGGTGACGTGGCCAACAAGATCGGCACCTACCTCAAGGCGCTGGCGGCCCGGGACAACAACATCCCTTTTTACGTGGCCCTGCCGTCTTCCACGTTCGACTGGACCATGCGCGACGGGGTCAAAGAGATCCCCATCGAAGAGCGCAACCCCGACGAGGTCCGTTACATCCAGGGACTGGCCGACGGCCGGATCACCCGGGTGCTGGTGCCCCCCGATTTCAGCCCGGCAGCGGACTTCGCCTTTGACGTCACCCCGGCGCGGCTGGTCACCGGCTTTATTACCGAAAGAGGCATTTGCGGCGCCAGCCAAGCGGAGGTCCATGGTTTGTTTCCCGAGCACTAGCCGCTGCCACGATTGCCGGCGCGAGCGATGCCGTCTGACCGGCCCACTAAGTCCTTGACAACCCGCTGATAACCAATCATAAAACCGCCCATGCTTACCGACCTTGAGAAAAAAGTCATCGCATCCATTCAGGGGGACATCCCCATCGTATCGCGCCCCTACCAGGTGCTGGCCGAGGAGATCGGTGTCTCCGAGGAGACCCTCATCCAGACGCTTGAAGATCTCACCGACCGGGGCGTGATCCGCCGTTTCGGGGCCACCTTGCGTCATCAGAAGTCCGGGTTCCAGGCCAATGCCATGACTGCCTGGCAGGTGGAGGAGGATCGTATCGAGGCCGTGGGTAAAATCATGGCCTCGTTTCGGGCCGTTTCCCACTGCTATCGCCGCGATCCGGCCGACGGCTGGCCTTACAATCTGTACACCATGATCCACGGCAAGAGCGAGGCGGACTGCCGGAACACGGCGCGGAAAATGTCCGAAAAATCAGGGGTGCAAACCTACCAGCTGCTGTTCAGCCGCCAGGAGCTGAAAAAGATTTCGATGACGTATTTCCCGGATGCCAAATAGCGTAACTATTCAGAAACGGCATCTTGAACTCCGGCTCCGCGTTTTCACGTAGTGGCTAAATGAAACCCTCCCACGCACCCCACATCCTGCTGGTCAATCCCTGGATTCACGATTTCGCCGCCTACGATTTCTGGGCCAAACCATTGGGACTGCTGACCCTGGGGGGAATGTTGCGCGACTGCGGGGCCCGGATTTCCTACCTGGATTGCCTGGACCGGTTTCACCCCCTGGCGGCCGCAGGGCCGTTGCCGCCTGCGCGATGCGGGCGCGGTCCGTACCTGAAGACGGTTATCGCCAAACCCAAGGGACTCGATGACATCCCGCGCAATTACTGCCGCTACGGCATTCCCGTCGATTGGTTCCGAAATGACCTGGAGTTGCTGGATCCGCCGGATCTGGTGATGGTCACCTCCCTGATGACCTACTGGTACCCGGGCGTTCGTGAAACGATAGGCGTCGTCAAATCGGTTTTTGCGGATGTGCCGGTGGTGCTGGGCGGTGTTTATGCCAGCCTGTGTGAAGATCACGCGAGACTTACCTGCGGTGCGGACCGGGTGGTCAGCGGCCCGGGAGAAAGCGCCATCCTTCCGCTGGTGGCCGAACTGACCGGGTGGTCCCCCGCCCCGCGGTTCGACCCGCAGGACCTGGATGCGTTGCCGCGCCCGGTCCTGGACCTCGAACACCGCCTGGCGCATGCGCCGGTGCTGACCTCGCGCGGCTGCCCGTTCCAATGCGCCTATTGCGCCTCCCACCGGCTTCAGCCCAGCAGGATGCGCCGCAGCCCTGTATCTGTCGTAGATGAAATCGTCCACTGGCATGAAAACCACGGGGTCGACGATTTCGCCTTTTATGATGACGCCCTGCTGGTCGATGCCCAGCGGCACATCATGCCCCTGCTGGAGGGGATCGTCGCAGCGGGCGTTGACGTGCGCTTTCACACCCCCAATGCCCTTCATATTCGGGAGATTACCCGCCCCCTTGCAAGGCTGATGTTCCGCGCCGGATTCCACACCGTTCGACTGGGTTTGGAAACCACGGCATTCGAAGGGCGGCAGAGCATGGATCGCAAAGTGACTGGAGCACAGTTCGTTCGCACGGTAGGGCATCTCAAGGCAGCCGGGTTCAATGCCCGCCAGGTGGGCGCCTACCTGCTGGCCGGGCTTCCCGGTCAGGATTTTACGGGCGTGGAGGCGTCCATTGCCCTGGTGAAACAGGCCGGCGTCACCCCTGTCATCGCCCACTACACCCCGATTCCCGGTACACCCATGTGGCCGCAGGCCGTGGCCGCCTCGCGCTACGATCTGGAGGCCGATCCCATCTTCACCAACAACGCCATCTTTCCCTGCCGCAGCGAACGGTTTTCCTGGGAGGTGCTCACCCGGTTGAAGGATTTGGCACGCGTTTGAGCGGACACCCCAGCTATAAGCAAGCGGGTTTTCATACCACGCCAGAAAGTGGATCGACCCGGAAGGTTTGTTTAAAACGGTAGCTTCAACCCTTTGAGCAAGTCGTCGCCCAGGTCCAGCCGTTTGGAAAGCTCGGCCCCGATAGCGCCCAGGCCGGCCAGACTGCCCTGGGTCTCAGCCATGGGACCTTGCAGCCGATTGGTGATCTGATCGCTCAGGGCGGACCGCAACTTGGCGGATTCAGCTCTCACCAAGCCGCCAACCGCGGACCCCAGCACCTTGTCCAGGTCCGAGGAGACATCCACCGTATAAGCCGCCGGCGTACCGGCGATGTCGGCCTTCAGGGAAAACCGGTCGACCCCGGCAACAGCCGAACCGATCGTCCTGGCGATGGCGGTCTGCGGCTTGCCGGAGTCGGCAAGAAACCGGACCGAACGGAAATCCGCTTCAAGGACAACGTCCAGGCCCTTTCGCGCCGATTCCAGGTTCAGGTTCAGATCGCTGGTGGCCTGTTTCAGGGTCAGGGGAAAGGACGCTTCCCGGAGCAGGGAAAGGTTCGCCACGGCAAGGCCTTTTACGGTCAGCCGGGCGCTGTTCTTGGGATCCCCGGGCGTTACATGGTCGGCGCTGCCGATCAGGCTCAACGCGTTAAATTGCTTCATCTCTTTGCCCAGGAAGGCGAAGGTCATCGGCCTGCCCAGGATGTGCTGATCGAGGGTGATGTTTTCAGCCTTGCCGGTGAGATTCCCCACGTCCACCGCCGCGTTGACTTTCAGGTTGCGGATAAGGAAATCAGGCATGGGGGGCGTTTCGGCAAAACGGATGTTTTTGCCTTTGCCCCGCAGCGGCTTGTGCAGCTCCGGTGCACCCCCTGCACTCCCTGCACCCCCGGACACCTGGCCGATATAGGGCGCGATTTTGCGATACCAGTCCGATGCCGTCTGAACCCAGCCACACAACCGTTCGCCGAAAATCAGCTGGCTCAGGTTGGCCAGCCCTTTGGGCGAGAGACTGTACTTGTCCATGAGCCGGTCGATGTCCTTGAGCGGCGCTTTGGACAGATCGTTCACCTGTTGTTGATACGCCTTGAAGTCCGTCGTGAAGGCGGTTCGGGCCTGTTTCAACAGGGCCAGGTCTTTCCGGATATCGGCCTGGAGCTGCTTGGCATCTTCGCTAGCCGCCAAAATGGCGCCGAACGAGCCGCCGCTGCCCTTAAGCTTGTCCACCCGCTCCCGATACGCATTGAGTGCTTTTTCGTCCGGCAGACGACCCAGTTCCTTTTCCCAGCGCGCCTGTTCGGCCTTGAGGGTTTTCTCCAGGCCGGTGGCAAGCTCGATGGACGCCAGATGCTCGTTGGCCAAAATGGCCTTGACGTCCGGTTGCGACAGAGACGGCATGCTGAATGTGCCGCACACTTTCTCTGCGACTGCCTTGGAAGCACCTGCCAGATCGGATTGCTTGCGCGTTTCGCGCATGTCGGCAAGTTCGGGTACTTCACCTGATGTTTTGCGGGGCGTATTGAACCGGAGCCCCTCGACCACCATGTTGTTGACGATCACCTTGCGCTTGATCAGGTAACTGGTGTCCAGGTCCATTTTCATATGATCGATTTCGACGGCGTTTTGCATCGGTGAATCCGGGTTGGTGACGGCCAGGCCGCCAAGAGTCAGGCCGGCTGGAAAAAGAGAGAGGTCGGCCGTGGCCAGATTCACCCGGGCACCGACTGCCCGGGTGCCGACCGATTCGACGGTTCGCCGCACCAGGGTGTCCACCACGAGCACCCATACCAGAAGGATAGCCGCCACCGTTGCAGCGAAGGCGACAAGGCCCTTCCATCGAATCCAGCGTTTCATGCGGCACCCCCTCTCCAGCCCGACACGGATTGATACACCTCGAAGAGCCGGGTGGCCTTGAATGCCTGCATGAGGCGCGTTTTTCTCACCCAGGCCAGGATATGCTCGCGGTAACGTCGAATGAGCAGGTTGAAAAGAATCAACCCGGGGATGAAGCATGCCAATGCGAAGAGCAGGCTGCCCATGACGATGGTGTTGTTCAACCGGTCCAGGCGAAACCAGGTGGTGTTGTACAAACCGGTCCAGGCTCCCGTGAGGGCCGGTGCGGTGAGGACTGCCAGACCGATCCGGTGGAACAGCGGGTCAAGAAGGTAGGCCGCAGCTGAGAAGAAGGCCCATCCCAACCCGAAGGCGGAAAGGTTGACCCGCAGCACCAGCACCAGAAGGAGTACCAGGAGATTGTGGAAGGAGAACGCCGGTGTGAAGCCGGCAATCATGGACAGGCACAGGGCCAGGGAGATCTGACCCGGCTCGGTTTCCGAATTGAGTACCTTCAGCAGGTCGGCAATGGCTTTGATCACGGCATCTCTCCTTTCTGAAGAAAGTGAGCCAGTCGGGGGGTGCCTTACGGTGGTAAACCTATTCTAAACCCATTCGACCGCCAGTACAAATCAAATATCCGCGGGGCATCGGGCTGCCCATATTCAGATTGACATGAATACCCGCTTTTTCCTACACTGCTAACTGAAAAGCGCGAAGCGGGCCATTTTGCCTTCCGTCCCACCATCCGGCGCCCGCGCTGCACAAAAAGGAATCCCATCATGCCGATGACCATCCAAGCCATCGTCTGTGCGGTTGATTTCTCACCCTTCAGCCCGCTGGTGGTCCGTCACGGAGCGACCCTTGCCCGGCGGGCGGGTGTGCGACTTTACCTGATCCATGCCGTGCACGATCCCCAGGACGGCGCACACCCCACAGCAGTATTCGAGCGAGGAGGTGATCTGGCCCATCGTACCGAAGATGCCAGGCAGCGAATTCAGGCACTGATGACCGATGCCGAAGTGGAGTGGGAGGCCGTGGTGCGCTTCGGAGATCCGGTGGAGCAGACCGCCGCCTTCGTCAACCACCTTCCACCGTGTCTCGTGGTCTCCGCCAGTCACGGGGTATCCGGCTTTCGGCGTCTTTTCATCGGCACGGTCGTGGAACGCCTGACGCGCGCACTGAAACGTCCCATGCTGGTGGTCAAGCCGGGTGGTGGTGAAGACCCTGACCGGTTCGACGGTTTTCGTTCAGCGGTGGTCAGCTGTGATAGTCACGGCTACTGGCAGCGGACGGCCCCGCTGCTGCCTTTGCTTCAGTTTGATACCGCTTCACGAATCCACATGGTTCACGCCCTGGAAGGGCCCATGGAAAAAGGAATCAGGGATTCCGATGCCGCATCTTATGGCCAGGTTCAGCAGGCCCTTCAGGATCGCCTGAACCGTCAGTTGAACGAACAGGGGCGGCAGATGTTTTCCCATGCCGATCAGCTTGCCGTAACGATCGCTCCCGGTGTTCCCCAGGAGATGGTGCTTCAGATCGCCAGTGACCAGGCGTCGGATATCATCGTCGTCGGTGTGCGCTGTTCCGGCAGGGTCAGCCGCTGGATATCCGGTTCCACGACCGAAGCCTTGCTGCGTCGCTCCCCCTGCAGTGTGTTGACGGTGCCCGAGCCGCTGGAACCTGTAACGGCCGGAGACCGACGTCGATGACGGGCACAGGCGTGGTTTGGGACCCTGTCTATCTCGATCATGTGACCGATGACGGCCACCCGGATCATCCCCGCCGGCTCGAACCCCTTTATCGGCGCCTGAGGGACCCGCTGGTGAACTGCCGGTTCACCACCATTGTGCCGCGGGCGGCCACGGACGGAGAGATCATGCTGGTGCACAGCCCGTCCTATCTGAACCAGGTCAAGGCAACCGCGGCCTCGCCAGCGTCGGCGCTCAGCGCCGATACCCTGACCTGTGACCGTTCCTTTACGGTGGCGGCCATGGCCGCGGGCGGCACCATCGAGGCGATCCGGCGAGTCGTTGCCGGGACACTGGCCCACGCCCTGGTGCTGGCCCGCCCGCCCGGCCACCATGCCGAGCGGACCCGGGCCATGGGCTATTGTCTTTTCAACAATGTGGCCATCGGATGCATGGCGGCGCGAACCGCCATGGGGCTGAATCGCGTGATGGTGGTGGACTGGGACCTTCATCACGGCAACGGCACCCAGCACATCTTCGAGCGGGATCCCTCGGTATTTTTCTTTTCTTCTCACCAGTTTCCCCACTATCCCGGCACCGGCCACTTCACCGAAACCGGCCAGGGGCCGGGGGAGGGCACCACCATGAACGTTCCCTTGAGTCGCGGCTGCGGGGACGGTGAATTTGCCGCCATCTACCGACGGCTGCTCATACCCGTGGCGCGCGTGTTCGAACCGCAATTGATCCTGGTTTCCGCCGGGTTCGATATCCACGCCGACGACCCGCTGGGACAAATGAAGGTCACTCCGGCAGGGTTTGCCGGCCTGACCCGGCTGATCCTTGACATCGCCCGGCAGACCTGCGCCGGCCGGGTGGTTTTCTGTCTGGAGGGGGGATACCACGCTGACGCCCTGGCCGATTCGGCCATGGCCGTGATCGATGAACTCACCGGCCGGACGTCCACAGACGTGGATGCCATGGCGGCAACCGCCGATACGGGCCGGCTGAACACCATCGCGGATCGATGCATCCATTCCCACCGGTGGTTCTTGAAGGAACTGGACGGGCAGTTGTCCTGACATTGACGATCGCATAACTGCAGGAGCACTCCGTAAACCCATGCAGAACCGGTTACCACCCGATTTCATCAGGCAGGGGGGCACATGAACAGGATCAGCATTATGGAAGCATCTGTCCGTAAATGGAATCGCATCATTGCCGGCAAAGGCTCAGACGGCGGCGTCCTCGATTGCCCCCCCTGCCGTATCTTTTACGTGCTTGTCTGTGTCGGGTGCCCCATTGCCCGGTATACCGGAAAAAAGTTCTGCAAAGGATCACCGTACATCGAATGGTATTGGCACCAGAACGATGTCCACGGCAAGATGTTTCGAAAAGTCTACTGCCCGGAATGCGAACGGCTGGCCCGCAACATGCGCGACTTCATGGTCGAGATCGTCGATCACCTGAAGGCCCAGCAGGCGGCTGCTGAAAGCGGGGAACCATCATGACTGCCCCGCGACAGGCATTGCCGTTTCTCGACACGGGCGGCTTCCGGTGATGTTCTGGGTGGCCCTGGGTCTGACGGCTGAGACGGCGGTATTTCTGCTGTCGGGCATCGCATGGTTCCTGTCCCGGGGATATACCTTTGCCGAAGCCGGCGCCGGCGCCGTCGTCTTGATATTCATGGCGCTTTCGTTGATCCACCAGCTCTTCTTTTTCGTTGGATCGCCGTTGCCCGGTTTCTTCCTGGAATCAACCGCCTTGGCAGTACTCTTGATCGTCGGTTCACGCCGGTCGCCGCACCTGTTCCGGAAGCTGGCGCTGCCGGTTCGCCTGTTTCGCCAGGAGATTTTTTCAGGGTGGATCCTCGCTGTCGCATGGACGGTGATGGCGGGCCTTATGGTGCAGGGTTGGTTCTCAACGGATTCCTCGTCGATCACCCATCCATGGGACGGCCTGACGTCCGGTTCCTTCCTGGGCGGCCCCCATGGAATGGCGGATATGGATGCGATTCCTCCGCTCAATGCCGTGGCCCTGTTCTACCACACGGCCCGGTTTGGCCTGGGGCCAAACGCCTGCGGATTCGGTTTGTTGGCTTACCTGGTCGTTGGCTTTTCCACTTACGCCCTGGCCCGCCGGTATACCTGGCCGCCCATGGCGTTAACCGTCACCCTGATGGTCTTGAGCATGCCGCGAATGGTATTCATGGGGTTACGGCCTTCGGCGGAATTGGTTTCCACTGCAGCCATTGCCTTTTCCATGGTGCTGATCTATCGACTCTTGGAGCAACACCAGTCCGGGGACCTTCGCTTTTTCTTCCTCTGCATCCTGTTTTCCATCTATGCGAACCCGATGAGCATTGCCCTGGTTCCGGTCATGGGACTCCTGCTGGTGGTCATCATGATTCGCCGGCACGGATGGCTCCTGTGGCGCGAACTGCTTGCGGACAAACCGCTTTTGACCCTGCTGATCCTGTTGCCGGCCTTGGGGTTGGCCCAGATTCCCGTCTTCGTGATGAACTGGGTCCATGGCCAACCGATTCTCGGGACGGCCATCGCATTCGACAACGACGGGATCCTCGGTGCCGCCGCCAACCTGGTCCGCTACCTGTTCGTCAGCTTCGATCCTACCGAACCGGTGCAGCAGGGGTTGATGTGGCTGGTTGGACTGGACATCAGCGGGCTGGTGACGGGGATATATACAAGCCTGGTGGTGCCGGTGTTTGGCCATGCCGGGGAGACAGGGCCGTTCACCCTGATGTTTTCCGGCAGCGGAGATGTGGGCTTCGGCCCCTTTGCCCTGCTGCTGGTGGCGCCGTCGATGATTTACGCCCTGTTTCGGGGGCCGCGGCGCCTCAAGGCGGTCAGCGTGGCATGGACCGGATACCTCTACCTGGCGGCCCTGGTGGTGGCCTGGCATCCCGGCAGCCTTGCTGCTCTCAGCCCTTTGTATGCGGCCAACTGCTTCGTCGTTGCGTTCGCCCTGCCTCCCTGGCGGCTGCGGCGGCGCGGTATGCGGCTGCTGCAGACGGCCTTCGCCCTTTTGCTGGCGTGGTCGATTGTGGCTGCGGGGTCGACGCCGGTTTGAGTCATCCTGCACCTTAGGTGTTGAAAAGCGGGGCGATGTGGACTACTAAAAGGTAGCCTGAAGGTAAAGGCCCCCTGTTGAGGGCAACTGCTGCCCCGGTTCCTTTTTTTCGATCCCACATATGGATTTGATCACCAGTATGAAGTCGGCCATTGCCCTGCTGGTAGACCGATACGGACAATTTGAGCAGCGTGTCCGGCAACACACGGAACGATGGTGCCGGCCATTTTGTTCGGCCTGCCGACGCGTCTGCTGCCAAGCCGGGTTTTGTGCAGAAACCCGGGAAAGCAGCTTTTTGACGCGGGTGGTTCGGCGTTTTTCCAGTCACTCAGTGTTCAGCCCGTCCAACGGTTGGCTGTCCTCAACGGGTTGCACGCTGGTTGCGGGACGCCCGCCGGTCTGTTATGAGTTTCTTTGCCGCCCTATTACCGGTGCGGTTTTAGGCGATCCGCAACACCGCTATGCCATGCATGTGTCGAGCATGCTGGTCACCCACGTGGGCAAGCGTGCCATCGGCGGCCGGCATTTGGTGGAAGCAACCCGTGCGGCCGACCTGGATCGGCTTAACCCGGAGCGTCTCACCGCCCGTCTTGACGAAGCCGAAAAAGCGTTTCGTATCGTGGCCGATATCCTGGATGGCCAGCCGCCGGGCACCGGCATCCAGGCACTGTCTCGAATCGCAACGCCACCCCGGAATGATGACCAGGAGATAAGGAGAGTGATGTGAATTCCATGAACAGGACCCTCGCGACCGTAGCCGTTGTTTTTGCCCTGATTGTCGTCGGCCTGGTGACCTACTTTATGGTCAATAAATGGCACCAGAACCGCATGGCCGCCGACCGTCAGCAAGCTCAGAAGGAGTGCCTGGAAGTGATCCAAAAAATGGAGGCGGACATGGAAGAGATGCGCGCTCAGTTGGAAACCGAGCGCCAGGCGCGTCCGGGAGATGAGGTTTTTCCGACGGTGTTCGGCACGCCGGCGCCCGATCGGAGCACCGATGCCATGCCCGCCGACTGCGATAAGGCGGACGCGCAGATGCTCTCCTTTTTCAATTACCTGGACAGCCGGCCCAACCTGTCGGTCCGGGAGGCCGACGGCGGCAGTGCCGGTTTCTTCCGCGAATGTGCGGCGCTGCTCCTGGCCGATCCGCCGGTTAACATCGGGGAGATGCAGGAGCTGTTTCGACTGGTGAAAAATGTGACCCATTTCTACCGCGTGCTGGGAAAAGCACGCCTGATGCAGGCCAAGGAGATCCTGGTCTCTGAAGAACGCGTACTCGAACCGGCCATGGCGGTTTTCTATGCCGCCATCGCGGAATGCGGCAAGCCGCTGGCCGGGGACGACAAGCCCTTGTCCGTCGATCGGATTTACGATTATGCCGGTTATTTTCTGAATACCCTGGGGGGGCGAAGCTATCTGCTGCGGCGGGAATCCAAGATGCGCATGCTGGTGAGTTATTACGCCATTTTGATTGTCGATCGGGCGAACGATGAGAAATTTAACCGTTACGGAATCGATGTCCGCCCCTATATCGACTACCTGTTCTATGACATCTCCAACCAAAAAGGACTGACCTATAGGGAACGCTACCTCACCCGGCTGACCGCCTTGCGCAACAAATACATGTAAAACTTTTGTCATATCGCTTTTCTTGCTTGTAGACCGTCCCGGTCCCGGATATGGATACAGCGCTTATAACGATTTGCGTGTATCGAATCAACAAGTTCCAGGACGGTGCTATTCATGAAAATGCCTGAGTTGAAAATTGGCCATCTTATCAGTCGGCTTCCCATCATCCAGGGCGGAATGGGCGTGGGGATTTCCATGTCCGGATTGGCTTCGGCCGTTGCCAATGCCGGGGGGATCGGCGTGATTGCCGGTGCCATGGCCGGTATCACCGAGAAAGATATCTCCACCAACGGCATCGAGGCCAACTGCCGCGCCCTTTCCCGGGAAATTCGTAAGGCCCGGGAGAAGACCCGAGGAATCATCGGGGTCAACATCATGGTGGCCCTGACCCATTTTGCGGAATTGGTTAAAACCGCCATCGCTGAAAAAATTGACATCATTTTTGCCGGGGCCGGTCTGCCGCTTGACTTGCCCGGTTTTCTGAAAAAAGGCGACCAGACGCGCCTGGTCCCCATCGTTTCCTCGGGCCGCGCCGCGGCCCTGATTTGCAAGCGGTGGCATCAGCGCTACGGCTACCTTCCGGATGCATTCGTGGTGGAGGGCCCCAAAGCCGGCGGGCACCTGGGATTCAAGGCCGACCAGTTGGACGATCCCCATTTTACCCTCGAAAACCTGATCGCAGACGTCGTTGCCGAAATGAAAAAGGTGGAGGCGGAACATGGTGTCCGCATCCCCGTGATTGCCGCCGGCGGCGTGTATGACGGCGATGATATCCGGCGTTTTCTGGAATTGGGCGCCAGCGGGGTCCAGATGGGCACCCGGTTTGTGGCCACCCATGAATGCGATGCGGACCAGGCCTTCAAACAATCCTATGTGGATGCAACGGAGGAGGACCTGATGGTGATCAAAAGCCCGGTGGGGCTTCCCGGCAGAGCGCTGAAAAACCAGTTTTTATTGGATGTGGCCGACGGGGTTCGGCGTCCCTTCCGCTGCCCGTATCACTGCATCAAAACCTGTGATCCGGAAAAGAGCCCCTATTGCATAGGCATGGCCTTGGCCTCTGCCCGGCGCGGCAAACTGAAAAACGGGTTTGCCTTTGCCGGCGCCAATGCCTTCCGCGTGGACCGGATTGTTTCCGTCGAAGAGCTGATGGGATCACTAGAGGCCGGTTACGAGTTGGCCACGGCATAACGATAGACAATTAAACAAACACAAAAGCCCGGCGTCTCTACCACACAGACGCCGGGCTTTTTGTTTGCCTTGATAATCATCGCGATGCGGTCGCTAGCGCACAAATCGATGCCAATCCGAGCTGAGAAACCACTTGAAATAAATCTTATCGAAGCGGCCATCAGCTTTCAACCGGGCTAAAAACTCATTTAAAAACTTCATGAAATCCGGGTCGTTCTTGCGTATCGCCCAGGCAATGGGCTCTTCGGTAAAGGGTTCATCCAGAAAGACCAGCTCGTTCGACGGGTTCAAGGCACGAAATACAGCGTTAAAAGGAAAGTCATAGACAAAGGCGTCCGCCGTGCCTTCGAGTACCCGCGTGGCACCCTCGATTTCCGTATCCGCAGTTTCATAGGTGGCTTTGGGAATCAGACGCTGCACGGCTTCTTCACCGGTCGTGCCGGGTTTGGATACCACAATAAACTTGGAATCATTCAGGTCCTTGTAAGATTGAACGGTTTTCGTGTGCTTGGCATTGAGCAGCACCGTTTGTCCCACGGTCATGAACGGATCGGCGAAATCGACTTGGGTTTGGCGGGCTTCGGTAACCGACATGCCGCCGAAGATGATGTCGAAGCGGCCCAGCTTCAGCGCCGGAATGATGCTGGGCCACAGGGTGTCGACGAAGACCGGCTTGACCCCCAACGCCTTGGCCATTTCAATGCCCACGTCAATGTCAAAACCCATTAGGCTCAACTGACGCCCCCCTTTTTGCCGCAACCCGCCGTGCCGAATCTCTTTTTGGCGCAGACCGCTGCGTGTGTCGATCATCTCAAAAGGCATATAGCCCACTTCCAGGCCGATCCGCAGTTCGCCGCGTTGGATGATGCCCGCCAAGGTGGAATCCTTGGAGTACGCAACATCGGCAGCCAAGGCCGGTATGCCCCACAACCCCGCCACAAGCAAAATTATGATCAGTCGTAAATTGAATTGTTTTAGCATTTGCATAGCTCCCTCCATGGCATCCCTGCCGGCTACCCGCCGGCAGGGATGCGTTGCTGTCAGGCAGGGCTGGTTGCGCCGGCCTCCTCGGTATCTGCCTCGGCGTCATCTGCCGCTATGGGATCGATGGTGATGTTGAACCAGCCATAGAGCATGGACACAATCGGCGATATCCAGCAAAAGAAGTTGAAGGGCAGATAGGCGATGGTCGGTACGCCCAGGGTGGCTGCCTGGTAGGCGCCGCCCGAGTTCCAGGGAACCAGGTTGGCGGTAACGGTGGCGCTGTCTTCGATGGCACGCGACAGGTTTTTTGGATGGAGTCCCTTGTCGTTAAAGGCCTGGGCGTACATCTTGCCGGTCATGACGATGGACATGTACTGATCGCACAGGATCAGGTTGGCCCCGATGGCGGTCAACACCGTGGCCGTAATCAGGGAACCGGTGGACTGGGCTTTTTTGAGAATGACCATGACCACCACCCGCAGTTGGTTGGTTTTTTCCATGATACCGCCGAACATCATGGCGCAAATCACCAGGCTCACGGTGTACATCATGGATTCGAAACCGCCTTTGGTGAGCAGGTTGTCCACCGCTTCCACGCCGGAATTGCTGGTATAGCCGCCGTAGGCTGCAGAGAGGAGATCACCGAAGGCGTTTTTTTGGAAAATCATGCCCAGGACGGCGGCGACGATGATGCCGATAGTGATTCCCGGAACCGCCGGGATTTTACGAAACGCCAGGACCATGACAACAAGGGGCGGCAACAGGAGCAGGGGGTTGACGGCAAACTGGGCCTCGATGCCGGAAAGAATCTGATTGACGCTCTCCAGGTTGGCTTCTCCGCCGCCATAGAAAAATCCCAGGATGATCTCAACAGCAAGGGTGATGGCGTAACTGAGGCCGGTGGTGTAGGTCATGTGCTTGATATGGGTGTACAGATCGGTGCCGACCATGGCCGGGGCCAGGTTGGTCGTGTCGGACAGGGGTGACATCTTGTCTCCGAAATAGGCCCCCGAGAGCACCGCACCGGCCACAATGGGCAGCGGAAAGCCCAGTCCCGATCCAATGCCGATCAGCGCGATGCCGATGGTTCCCGATGTACCCCAAGAGGTGCCTGTGGCCAGTGAGGTGATTGAACAGATGATCAAGGTCGCCGGTAAAAAGATCTTGGGGTGCAGGATCTTCAAACCGTAGTAGAGCAGCGTCGGTACCACGCCGCTCATAATCCAAACACCGATAAGGATGCCGATAATGCCCAGGATGACGATGGCTTGCAGCGAGTTGGTGATGCCGTTGAGCATGCCGGTTTCGATATCTTTCCAGCTATATCCGGCGCGCAGACCCACCAGGGCAGCCACCAGGACGCCCAATAGAATAGGCACGTGGGCGTCCGACTCGTAGCGAACGATGGCCAGGCTGATCATTGTGACTAAGGCCAGGATGGATACCAATGCTTCCCACAGGTAGGGATCTCTTTTCTCTCTTGGTCCTGCCATGGTTGTTCTCCTTTTCCAATCGTTCTAATTGCTTTTAACGAGCATGACCGGTACCGATGACAGCTTGGCCACTTTATCCGCCACCGATCCAAAGACCGCTTTCTGAAGCGGGCTCCCGCTGCCCATGATGATCAGATCGATCTTTTCGGACTCGACATAACCCAGGATTTCCTTGTAGTGGGTGCCGGCCACCACCGTCGACTTGACGATGTCAAGGTCCTTTAAATATTTGCCCTTGAAAACCTCCAGCGTTTGTTGTGCGCGGGAGAGGAGTTGATCTTCGAAATCGGAGGCGATGCTCTTGAAATCCGTCTCCGACGGCTGAGACACGTAGGTGTCGACAAACCAGTCGAAGCGTCTGAGTACATGCAGCAGGTGGATCTTTGCGCCGAACCGATTGGCCATGGTGACCACATAGGGTACGACGACCGGGGAGATGTCGGTCAGGGATACGGGAAATAGGATCTTTTGGAAATCGATCATGAATGACTCCTTTCTTTGTAGAATCCTCCGTGTGCCGTTGGGTGTAAGGGTACGGCGTCCGATATCAGCGAGCGGGTTCGATCAACCCAGGCGTGCTGTGATGATGGCTTCCAGGGTGGGCTCGCCATGATCCCTGTATTCATACCGGATGCGGGTATGTGGGCGGTTTATTTTCAGCAGCCGGGAGAGATCCACGGGGGTGGCCACGACCACCAGATCGCATTCGGTGGCGTTGATGGTGGCTTCCAGGTCTTTCATCTGCTGTTCGCCATAACCCATGGCGGGTAGCAGGTGGCCAATTTCAGGATAGTTCTCGAAGGTCTCTTTCAGGCGACCCTTGAGAAATGGCCGCGGGTCCACCAGTTCTGCTGCACCAAAACGCTTGGCGGCGATCACGCCGGCGCCATAGGCCATGTTGCCATGGGTGAGGGTCGGGCCATCTTCGACCACAAGCACTCGTTTGCCCCGGATCATGTCGGCATCGTCGGGAATCAGTTCAGAATCGGCCAGAACGATTTGGGCCGACGGGTTATGGGATTCAATGGCCTTGCGAACGGCTTCGATATTTTCGGCAGTGGCGCTGTCTACCTTGTTGATGATGGCCACATCGGCCATCAACAGATTGGTTTCCCCCGGATGGTAAGCGGTCTCATGACCCGGACGGTGTGGGTCCAGCAGGACGATGTGAAGGTCGGGCCTGAAAAAGGGCGTATCGTTGTTTCCGCCATCCCAGACGATCACCTCGGCTTCGGTTTCCGCCTGTCTCAGTATTTTTTCGTAGTCGACACCGGCATAGGCCACGACGCCCATGCGGATGTGGGGTTCATACTCCTCGCGCTCTTCGATCGTGCAATGGTGGGTGTCCAGGTCGTCGTATGAAGAGAATCGTTGCACCACCTGTTGGGTCAAGTCGCCATATGGCATGGGGTGACGGACCGCCACGACGGTTTTGCCCATTTTTTTTAGGATTTCGATCACCTTGCGACTGGTCTGGGATTTTCCGCAACCGGTGCGAACCGCGCAGACCGACACGACCGGTTTGGTGGATTCGAGCATGGTGTAGGGGGCGCCGACGATGATAAAATCGGCACCGGCGGCCGTGACAATGGAGGCTTTGTGCATCACTTCCGCATGGGTTACATCGCTGTAGGAAAAGGCCACCAGGTCCACCCGGTGAGCGTCGATCAGCTCGCGCAATTTTTTGTCTGAATGAATCGGAATCCCCTCCGGATAAAGACTGCCGGCCAGTTCTGCCGGATATCGACGACCATCGATGTCGGGAATCTGGGTCGCGGTGAATGCCACCACCAGATATCGGCGGTTGTCCCTGAAGTAGACATTGAAGTTATGAAAATCGCGACCGGCAGCGCCCATGATGATGACATTTTCGATTCGATCGTTCATTCCTGATACCTCCTGAAAGTGGGTGGTCTCCTTGATGGCGTTCGTCCGATCCTGCCAGCTGGAAAGATCGGTTGCTTAACGGTTCGCGCATGCCTGTATCCGTTGGACGGTGAGCAGAAAATTACCTATGAGACCGGTTGCTGGATCGAAAAGATGAAAGGAAAATCATTTAACATACAATCATATGATGATATATTGATTAGATATTTTTTTGTCAACGATATTTTTTGACCCGCCTCGCCACCTGTACTGAACTGGCATGGCGGCACATTTTCAGTGGTCTGCGGCAGAAAGGGGTCAATCTTCTGATTGACTTGATGGTGTGGTTTCACATAATATGATTCAATAATTTGATGTTTGTACATTTACCATCCATGAAAGGCCTTTGTGAAAAGCAAGCCCTACCATCGCAAACTCTACCAATATATCGTCGAGGAACTTGGCCAACGCATCGTCCAGGGGCGATACCGAGCCCCGGACGTGCTGCCTACAGAAGACCAGTTGTGCGAGGAATTGAGCGTCAGCCGAGGGGTGCTGCGCGAAGCCACCAAGGTATTGACCCAAAAAGGCCTTATTCAGACCCGCCCCCGGGTGGGTACCCAGGTGCTGCCACGTGACTCCTGGAATCTGTTTGACGCGGATGTACTCCTCTGGCGCCTGCAGGTGGAAGATAAGTTCGCTTTTTTGAAAACGGTTACCGAAGTGCGTCGGATCATCGAATCGGAAGCGGCACGATTGGCGGCATCCCGTGCCAGCCAGGCGGAAATATCAAGCATGAAGCGGTTGATGGAACAGATGGTAAACATTCTAAGCGATGACGCCAACTATGTCTACGAGAAGTATCTGGATATCGATATTGCTTTTCACAATTCCATACTTAAGGCGTGTCACAACGACCTGCTGTACCAAATCAGCAGTACCATGCGTGAGGCAGTTCACCAGGCCCGTGAACATGACATCAATGATATCGATATCCAAAAGGAATCGTTGCCTTTTCATGTGGCCATTGTCGATGGTATTTCCCGCAAAGATTCCGAAGCCGCCTACCGGGCTTCCCAGAAAATGTTCGATGACGTGTGGCGATACATCACCGGAGACTGAACCGTTAACCACCATTTATCGGATTGTTGGTTTGATATTGTTTTGAACCGTGATGGCGAGTAACTTCCCTGTCGCTTGCGGCAGGGAGGGTCAAAATACAACTGGTCGCTCTTGGTGGAAGGTTTTTGCATCCCACTTTTTCCTTAAACTGACCTTAAACTGAATCGATCGGGAGGAGCCATGATTGTCGGCATTTTAAAAGAGATCAAGACGGAAGAGAACCGCGTGTGCATGACCCCGGCGGGCGTGGAGGTGATGATCCACAACGGCCACACGGTGCTGGTGGAAAAAAGCGCCGGCGCCGGCAGCGGCTTTGCCGACGAGGCCTACGTCAAGGCCGGGGCCAAGATGATCGGCACGCCCAAGGAGATCTTCGATGCGGCCGACATGGTCATGCATGTCAAAGAGCCCTTGCCGCCGGAGTACGACCTGATCCGGGACGGCCAGATCGTCTTTACCTACCTGCACCTGGCCGCCGACGAGACCCAGACCCGGGCGCTGATCA